>NZ_JBBNLR010000054.1:0-32274 GCF_040092375.1 Collinsella sp. CLA-ER-H5 | reverse complement strand
GGTAGTGTCGAGAAAGTTGGTGTAGCGCCCGATCCGAAGTGGGGCGGCCCGGCGTCCTGGAACCTGGAACACAGTTGATATCCTATGCCGTCTCAATCCTGTCCGCAAGCTCAAGGCCGGACTCGAGCATCTTCCTTGCCCCCGCCTCAAGCCGCGCCCAGTCGACGGTGCCGTCGATCCCGCGCGTGCGGCCCTCGTCGTAGAGCTCGTTCATCCTCGCCTCCGAGAAGTACCTGGACTCCTGCCATATCTCGTCCTGCTCGCACATGACCGCGCCCGCGAGCCGCACCAGCGAGCCCGTTGACGGGAACACCTGCACGACGCGCGACCTGCGCTTTATCTCTCGGTTGGTCCTCTCCTGCACGTTGTTGGTGCGCAGGCGCTTCCAGTGGGCCGGCGGGAAGTCGAGATAGGCCAGCGCGTCGGGCTCCGCCTCCTCCAGAACCGCCGCCGCCCTCGGGCAGCACCCCTCCAGCATGTCGCACGCCGCGTGGTACATCGCAACGACGGTGGCGGCGTCGCGCCCGCGGAACACCTGCGAGACGATCCTGCCCACGCGGCGCCTCAGCTGCCAGGAGCCCGCCTCGCGCATGCAGTCGCGCATGAGGTGGACGGCGCAGCGCTGCCACGCGGCGCCCTGGAAGACCTCGCCGAGCGCGCGGACGAGGCCCGGGTGGGCGTCCGAGACGACGAGCCGCACGCCCGCCGCCCCGCGCGAGCGGATGGTCCGCAGGAAGGCGAGCCACGAGTCGTATGACTCGGTGTCCACCACGTCGACGCCCAGGACGCGCCTCCAGCCGCCCGCGTCGCAGCCGATGGCGGTGACCACGGCGGTGGAGGCGACGCGCCCCTCGCGGCGGCACTTGACGTAGGTCGCGTCGAGCCAGACGTAGGGCACCGGCGAGCCGTCGAGCGGCCTTACGCAGAGCTCCTCGATGTCGGCGTCCAGGCTCGACGCGATGGCGCTCACCTGGTCCTTGGAGAGCCTGGAGACGCCCATCTTCTCGGCCACCCTCTGCACCTTGCGGGTGCTCGTGCCGGTGGCGTACATCTCGGCGACGGCGGCAACGAGGGCGCGGTCCGCGCGCTGGTAGCGCTCGATCACGTCGTCCGGGAAGAAGCTGCCGGTGCGGAGCTTCGGGATGCGCAGCGTCAGCGTGCCGACGCAGGTGGCGAGCGACCTCTCGCGGTAGCCGTTTCGGCTGTTCGACCCGCCCCCGCACAGCTGGTCGGCCTCGGCGTCCATCACGGCGTTCACGACCTGCTCGGCGAGGCGCCTGAGCAGCTCCTGCATGTCGATGGCGCCGTCGTCGAACCGGGGCATGGCGAGCATGTCCGGCGTCGGGTCTGATAAGATTTCCATAGCGGTCTTCGTCCTTTCCTAGAACCTGTTGTTGTGGTGATTTCAGATTCTAGGACGAAGGCCGTTCTTCGTTAAACGGGCGCTGGGGCGTCACCCTTACACCAACATTTTCGACGCGATCAAGCGAGAGGCCTCGCGGCGTTGCAACTGCGTGAAGACCGTGAGCGGAAGCGAATTTTAACGCGAAAGATGCTGAGCGTTAGAAATTCGCTGTAGTGAGAGCGGAGCGGTAATGCGAATGCGAGGGATGCCGAGTATTTGCATTTTTGCGACGCAAACATTCGACTTGTCGAATCGTTTTTCGATACGCTTGTGAAAAAGTTGAGGCAGCTTTCGACATTTCAATGACGCGGAGAGTCTTTAGTGAGACTCGTAGCGTTGTTGGATTGTCGAAAGGTACCGCGAATCGCATTACGGCTCGAATGGCAATCCGATTTTCATGCGGCGTGTACACGCCTATGATCGCGACCTTCGGTCGTTATCGATTTTCAAAACTCGCGTTTTGTTTTGACGCGATTTGAGATGCGATATGAAAAGCGAGGCGAAAAACGAAACGCCCGCGCGAGTCGTTTTGACTTTTGCGCGGGCGCGATTCAAATCAAACGAAGAACCAGATGATGAGATTTTAAGTTTCACGGTGTAGATCCCAGAAGACGGATCCAAAAACTGCGGCGTCGATTTCACTTCGCCCTCAGCATTACGGCGCAAGAACATCCAAGGGAACAACTTGGACGCCACGGTCGGTAACATAGGCTTGTGAGCCAAATCCAATAATCGCTACTTTAGAAACCGGCGGGGTGTTTCCAGCAGCAACCATACGTTCCTCGACAGCAACAAGATTGTCAGATGCCTCTTCTATTTGAGCAGAGCTGAGTTTAACTTCGACCGGAATCCACGTTCCGCCGGGAGCCGCAATGACCGCATCGACTTCTAGATCGCGAGAATCGTGATAGTGATAGAGGCCCATTCCGTTTGCTCGCGCATAAACCCACAAATCATGGAGTGCCAGCGATTCAAAAAGCAGTCCGAGCGTCTTGAAATCTAGCAGTAGTGTCTCCGGAGTCGCCCCGAGTGCGGCGGCCGCCAGCGACGGGTCAGCAAGATGATGCTTCTTCGATTCTCTTAAGTGCACGGGGGATCTCATTGCGGGGTTCCACGCGGGAATATCGCGAACGAAACTAACCCGAGCGAGAAGAGATATATATGATGCCGCCGTCTGCCTCGACACCTCTCCGCCAAGATCGGCTACGAGCGTCTTGAGTGTCGCCAAAGTGGATTCATTTCGCGCAAGCGATTCGATGACAGCTTTGACCTTTTCGGGATCGCGTCGAGAGCCGTCGACACGGGACAAATCTTCTTCGGCGACTATGCCGATGTAACGTTTCGCCATCGCCGACGCAGCCAGCGCATCGCGACCGACCGCCGCGGGCCATCCACCGCGAACAACGCACTCGGCAATCGAGGCAGAATCCAACGATCCGAAAGCGCCATTGAACTTTTCGCCAGAAATAATACCCGACAGCTTAACCGTGCCGCTGGATTTCCCAAGTTCGAAAAGCGTCATGGTATCCATGCGCAGTTTGGCGAACCTTCCAGCGCCACTGTGCATCGGCCGTTCGTCGTCTCGCGGTGTTGCCGATCCCGTAAATATGAACTGGCCAGGCTCGCCGCCGCGGTTGTCGCACTCAAACCGTGCCGCGTCCCAAAGTTTCGGAACCTCCTGCCATTCATCGATCAGCCGCGGCACCTCGCCGGAAACGGCAAGAGCCGGATCCGTCTCGGCGCGTAAGCGATTCTCGAAGTTGCGGGACGGGTCCATGAGCAGGAGCCTGGACGCCGCACGGGTCTCGGCCGTGGTCGTCTTTCCACACCATTTCGGTCCTTCGATGAGAACGGCACCGAATATGCCTAGCATCTGGTCGAGCTCATTTTCGATAATTCGAGTGTAGTACTTTTTTGGCATATTCTTCACCATTGCTTACCAGTGCTTTTAACTAAATTTACCGTTTTCATTTAACCAAATTTTGCTTTTTCGATTAACCAGATTTATGCATTTCAGTTAACGAAACAGATTAAACATGACGAGTCAAGCCACGACAGGCTCGCGCCGTACTGCGGCCTGGCGCCGCACAACCGCCAGTCGGAGACCTCGATCTCCTCGGTGACGGCATCGCGCCAAGGCAACAAAAGGCTGAAGAACCTGCTCATATTCTCGTGCAACTGCCTTGCCCGGACAGAGGGAAGATGGGGCGACCACTACGCCAGGTGCCGAGAACGGGGCATACCGCACGGCAAGGCACTCAAAGCGCTGACGCGAAAGAGGTTGAAGGTCACCTACGCGATTATGCGGGACAGGGTGCCCTAAGCCACCTAGTCGAAGCACAGCACTCCGAACAGGCTGGAGTCCGCCGGTCGAAAGGCCTGGCGTCAGCATTTCGCGATTCGATCTCGCGAACGGCATTCCCCGGTTGACAAAACTATAGGAACACCCGTGCTGTTACCCCTGCCATGCGTGTGATTGAGTATCTGCTAGCTTAAGCACTGCTGAATATCGCGTAACAGCACCGCCGTTATCGTGTGCGGGCATCTGGCAGACGCTGGTCCCTGTGCCCTTTTATTGCTAGCGCTCCATCTGCAGCGCTGCCGCATGACGGTCTCTCCCATGTCGGCCCAGATCGCGTCTATGTGGAACCTCCTCGTTCAGTCGACCGCATGGCGGCACGAGTGTAACGGGGTGCCTGGAGATGCATTTAATAGCGGTGCCTGACGGCAATATTCAGTCGGGAAGGCAGCGGTGCTGATTCGCAATACAGGTGGTGTCGAAAGGACCTAGGACTCATGTGATTGCATAAGCCGCAACAGTGCTGAAAAGGCTAACTGCTTTTGTTCGTGCATTGGCATCATATTCATAAAAACAACCGGTCCCGACGTTGAATCTAAAATCATCGTTTAGCATTGATCCTGGCTGTTTCCAGAAAGCCACTAGTTTTTTTAACTCATACATGAAAAGGAGGTGACGAAAATGGAGAAAGAGGAAATCGAGCTGGCCAGCGATAAATCGGCTTCCGACATCGAGATCACTGTTGAAGAACTTCTGGACTTCGGCATTGATGTTGATCAGGTTATACAGCGCCGCTGCTAAGGTCTGATAACACAATCGCCTCCGTTTAATGTGACGGAGGCGATTCCTATTCGCCCGAAAGAAAGGAGCTCAAGTTGAAGGTTGATTTCACTCTGATCAATCCGGTGAATCACTACAGGAAGACCCTTGTTGATAATCTGGCCATCTTGAATCTAAGGGCCGTTTCTGAAGCCGCGGGATTTTCAACTCACGTTATTGACTTTCAGCGTAAGTTCCTCGAAGAAGAAAAGACTTTTTCAAAAGAAATCTATCGGTGGTTCTTCGACGAAATAAAAGCAATCGACTCCAGTGTTTTTGGTGTTTCGATCATGAACGCCTCTTATATCTGGGGCATCATGATAGCGAAGATTATTAAACGGGCGCATCCCGAATCGGTTATCATATTTGGTGGTCCCCAGATCACTTCACTTCGAGAAATGGTTTTTCAGGATTGTCCCGAGGTTGACTTTCTATCGATCTTTGATGGGGAAGAAACCCTCCCGCTTCTACTCGAATATATTGCTTGCGGCGCTCAAGGCGATTTACCTAAAAATTCGATTTCTAAAACCGGGGATTCTGGATTATGCGAGTTGATTGAATACGACATTAACAACCTTCCGGAACTCGACTACTCCAATTCATACGGCATGAACGTGGTCAACATTGAGGCAGGTAGAGGTTGCCCGTTTAATTGCTACTATTGCTCATCCAGAGTGCTTCTCGGTCAGAAAGCGCGATTTCTTAAAGTCGACAAACTGCTCGAAACCTCGCAGCGTGTCTACGATTGCATGGCAAAAACCGGCACTCTTTCTTCAATTAACTATAATCATGATAACTTTTTAGCATCGCACAAGTACTTCTTTGAATTTGCAGTCAAAAAATATGCAATGAATTATGATTTCAAATACAACTGTGAGGGACGAATCGATACGATAACTCCCGAGATCATTGGCCTACTTAAGGCAACCGGATGTATCTCCGTATTTGTTGGCTTGGAAACTGGCTCGCAAAGAATACAGCGAATCTGCCGGAAAAACTTGAATCTTAAAAAAGTAATTCCTACGGTAAAATCCATCATTTCCTCTGGCATGAGATTCGAAACCAATTTTATCATCGGTTTTCCAGAAGAAACATATTCCGAAGTACTCGACACCCTTGCCCTTGCTCAAGAAGTCGCGTCGACCAGTTTTATGTCAAACGTTGACTTTTCCTATATGAGCCCAGAGCCTCTTACTGATGTTGCTCAAGGGGTGAATGAAGAGGATTATATCATCGTAAAAGAATCTCAGTATTACTTAGATTTACTTGCTGCCGGAATTGACCCAAACAGCCTGTCACCTCTTCATTTCAATCATCTGTACACAGTCAGGAATGAAAATTACGACATTCTTGACGTGCTCGCGCGTGCCGATACGTATTTTGATTTGATAAACCATTTTAAATTCGCAACCTACCTTATGATTCATCGAGATGGTAGAAGCATTGAAGATATTTTTGAAATGTGTCGCGATCGAGATGCATTTGCCGTTGCAGAAAGCTATACGGCAACTCTAGATCAAGCTGGGGTGTATTATGCGGTTTCTTGTTTCGAAATCGACCGGCTGGCAATAGTTCGTCGAGAAGAAAGAGCGCAGGATGTCCTATTCTATCAATACCCTGTTCAAAAGCTTTATCAGCTCTTCATTGAGACTATGAACATTTCAGGCTTCGAATCAGTGGCGAGCACTCCGACAAAAATAGTCGTTAGGAGTGCCAAATGAATAGGAATGCCACTGCGCAGCTGCACATCTATTCCGCCTTTTTCGTTCTCGCGGGATTTGTTTTAAATCGGGGAGTGTTTCTACTTTTCCTTGCGGATAAAGGAATGTCTGTCACGGAAATCGCGCTTTATCAAGCCCTGTTCAACATTGCCACGGTCGTCCTCGAGCTGCCAACAGGGCTGGTAGGCGATTTCTTTGGAAAAAAGTTTTCGATTCAAGTGGGCGTGCTGCTGCTTTTCTTCCATACGGCTGGCATGCTGTTGCTCTCAGGCCCCTTTCTTGTCGTGCTTTCCCTTGTTGAGGCCCTCGCCTACTCCCTTCAATCGGGATCCGAACAAGCACTTTTATATGAAATTGTTCGAAATGCCGACCAAGGAGAACGCTTCCTCACCATCAACGCTCGGCTGCTTGCCGCGCAATCAATCGCTACGGGAACGGCAATCGTACTTGGATCATTCATTGCCCAAGTATCTTGGAGTGCCCTCTACGTATGCGTTTCCGTTTTCTATCTCCTGCAGCTTCTCCTTCTGTATCCCATTGAGAGGATGGAAACGACCCATTCCAAAAACTCTGGGGAGGAAAGGTTTGACGTAGCCAAGATCTTCAGACGCGAAACCTGGTGCATTGGAGAATCCGCTTTTGCGGTGTTGCTTCTTCTAATCGGCACAAGCATGCTCGATGGATTCTATGGGAGTTATTACAACTTGAATCAGTTGGTATTCGACGCATTTGATGCTCCCGTCTCCATAATAGGAATCTTTTTCGGTGCATCCTATGCAGTAAATGCGACGGCCTACATTGCAGCAGATTTCTTCTCATCGCGTTTCGGGAAAAGAAATACCATGCTCGGCTCGATGCTAATCGAGGCCGGTCTTTTCATGATTCTTCCGTGGTTCGCTTCAAATCCGCTGTGTTTGTTTGGCCTTAGCATGGTGCTTTGCTTTCTCCCAGAAGTGGTGTACATCACTTCGGAAAACTTAATCCAAGACGCGATAGCGGACGATCTCCGCGCGACGATCCTCTCCGTCGCGTCTCTGGTAAGGGCTCTCTTTTCTGCAATGTTTTTCTCCATATTTGGATATGTGTTGGGGTTATATCCCATTCAGATAGCGCTCGGTGTTATTGGCGCAATCGCGATAGCAATTACCGCCGTTGTTTCTTTAAAAATGGTAGGAATACATGTCTCCAAGAATTGATATATCGATTGACGAGCTGCCCGAAGCGTCGAGCCTTCTTGATGGACATGACTATTCGTCACAAATCATTCAGCGTATCGCCGGGGTTCCAGTAATACTCGATGCATCGGGATGCCCTCATTCCCCTTTTTTCGAAGTTGAGTATGATGACAGGACGATTAGGTTTACAAGTCGACATGATAATGAGCATATTGTCGAGTTGGGGAGGAAGCTTGACTACGTCCATCACAATTGCAGCGGCTTTCTAAAGACTTTCTTTTTGAGAATAGATGTAATTGATGGTCACTGCTATTCGCTAAGCAATCATGCAAAGTCGCTGTCCATTGCATTCCGGACCGGAGGAAGGGTGGGACCATTTTTACATCTCCTCTCTTCTCACTATTTTTGTGTCAATGATTTTTCTGTTACGCAAATCGGAAGGCAGGAAGTCAAGCTGAGCAGCGCTGCGTGCACTCAGACTATGACGATAAAGCGCATCGAGAATAGATGGATTGACGTCTTGTGTTTTCTTCTCGGAAGAACCATGGCAAGCTGCAATACAAACATGCCCTTATTAATTGAGCGCTATTGCAAGAGCGCTCGGCTGCACCATGGATTATCTGGCATAGAGGCTGTTATCGTTTTTTCAAACAAGCACTCTCCCTATTTCGCCGACGAAGAAGGACGTAGGAACATCCTCTCTCTCGTTGACACAGAGGCAATCAGAAGACTTCTGTCGCCGAAACTGAAAGATCCTTCCTTCGATTACGGCGTGAATAAATCCGATGAACAAAGAGAGATAACTGCGAAATTATCAATTTCATACGACAAATACTACCCCAATAAAAAGATTGTAAAACTTATAGCGCTTCAATTAGCATCGTCAGGCAGGTATCATCCAAAACTCATGTCGAGTGATTATTTCTCTCCTCAATCGGATTGGGCGGATGTACACCTGCTTTTAATTCCGAATACTTTCAATGACCCTATTTTTATCTACTATCAACTCGCACTACTGACGGGCTTGGGCAACCGAATGCGTCTCCAAAAGTATTTATCGGTTTTGAGCAGGTATTTTTCTGGCATGATTTCGCGCCAGGCGTTTAACGAGAGAGCCGTCGAACTGTTTGGCGAGGCTGCGTGTTTTTTGCCGATCGGACGACTCTCCAGCGCCTTCTTCATGCGAAACACTTTTCCAGAAGAAGGCTTGAGGGAAAGGATATTAAATGTTCTATTGGAACGATAGTACTTATATCAGGAGAGATTCCAACGAACTTATATTGCAAGGATTAAAATCGCGAGTGAGGGTCAAAATCTCTGATTTGAGTACAAATCTTTTTGAGCAGCTCGCCAAACAAAATATGATAGATGAGACGAACCTTGAAGCTCGCGAGCAACGATTCTTGCTAAGGCTCAACGAACTTGGTTTTCTAGAAACTGAAGAATACGAGCTGGAATCACCCCACTCGAGGACAACTCGCTTTTTGTCTTATTATTCCGACGCTCCACTGACGTTACTTAAGCAAATCGGCGCCGTTCATCTTGCCATCGTTGGTATGGGCGGCATAGGGCAGGTGGTGGCGGAGCATTTGGCTGCTGCTGGAGTTCGGCATTTTACATTAATCGACGGGGATCGAGTTGAGAGGTCAAACGTAAATCGTCAGTTTCTTGTTGGTCCCGATGAAATAGGAGAAGCAAAAGTAGAGGCAGTTTCCAAAACACTTGTTAATCGCTATCCGGATCTTTCGCTTAATCCAGTTGCGTCTTACGTCCGCTCTGCCGAAGAACTCATGCGTTGCGTTCCTTCGAGGACTTCAATGCTTGTTTGCGCTGCAGACAGTGGGGAGGGGGTCAATCCCAGGTCAATAGTTCTTGAAGCATGTATAGAAAAGGACATTCCCTGTGCATTTTGTGCTGTTGGAGTAGCTGATGGGGAAATTGGTCCTATTCTCGAAAAGCAGAGCGATATGAAATCCTATCTCTCTTTCCTCCAGCGAGCCGAAGAGAACATAGTCCGCATGCCCGTGCCAAAGGGATCAATTTGTTTTACAAACACTCTTGTGGGAACTGCGCTGGCAATGGAGATATACCGATATCTTTGTACAGGCTCGAGCCCCATGCATCAACATACATGCTTCTGCTCCTTCATGAACTTTAAGGGTTTAATGTACAAGAGGGTAGGCAGCGAGAATGATACGAATTCTGTAAAGAAATCCCTGTGAAGCATTGACTTGAAAAAACCTTGTTCTTCGCCCGTAGGAATGGCAGAAGGCTCGAAAATATGGAAAGCAACAGATAAAGAAAGGGATTAGACGTTGGGGCTCTATAACAAAAAGGAGAGCTGTTTTTCTACCTTGGTGTCGGTTTTGAGTACTGAACATAGTTAGTACTGTCGTTCTACAAGAACGGTACTGCCTCTCCGCGCAAGGCGGTCCCGGCTTTCCGCTACACGGATGCCGACGTCAGCTCCAGCGCGATCGCGTCGAAAATGTTGGTGTAATGGTGGCACCCTAACATCCGTTTAGCGAAGAACTAGGCGATGAGATTTTGAGCTTCAGGCTTTAGATCTCAGAATAGCAATGCGCTGGTTTTAGACACCGAGCGTATCGACCGGAGCAACAACGATGCCTTCGCTAGTTACGTGAGCCGGCATACCAAACCCGATGACGATGAGTTTCGCCGCAGGCGGCCTCTCCCCGCGATCGACCAGCTTTCGCTCAAGTCGAAGCAGATTTTCCACTGCCTCTGGGACTTGGGGGCTCCCGAGCTTAACCTCAACGGCAACCCACGAGCCGTCACGACGATGGACAATCGCGTCGACCTCTAGGTCGTCAGCGTCGTGGTAGTGAGATACGGTCGCATCGCTGGCCGCCGCGTAAACCTTGAGATCGTGCAGCACAAGGGATTCAAAGAGCAAGCCAAGGGTCTTCGGATCGGATGACAACGACTCCGGGTCCGCGCCGATGAGGGCGACGGCGAGCGATGGGTCAGCAAGGTGCCGCTTTGCGCCCTGCCGCAACTTCACCGGCGACCTGAGAGCCGGATGCCACGCGGGGACGTCGTCGACGATATTGATACGGCGCAGCGCGTCCATGTAACCGGTAATCGTATTCTTTGAGACGTCAACGCCCAAATCCCTTTCGATGGACCTCATGCCGGCAAGGGTCGATTCATTGCGCGCAAGCGAGGAGAGCAAGGCCCTTACCTTAACCGGGTCGCGTTTCACTCCATCCGCCCTCGAAACGTCAGACTCGCAAACACCGTCAATATAGGCGGCGGCTATCCGCATCGCGTCGGCAGTCGTCTTACCGACCGCTTGGGGCCAACCGCCGCGGCAAAGCAAATCAGCGATACCGGCGATACCGGCGATGGATCCGAGTGACGCCGCAACGGGATCGCCGGTGAGCAGCGCCCCAAGCGAGACCGCTCCCGACGAAATGCCGAGCTCGAAAAGCGTCATGGTATCCATCCGCAAACGGGCGATTCGACCCACACCGCTGTGCATCGGCTGGTTCTCGGCTCGTGGCGTCGCAGATCCGGTGAGAATGAACTGTCCGGGCTCCCCTCCCCTGGCATCGCATTCGAATCGCACGGCATCCCATAGCTTCGGTTCTTCCTGCCATTCGTCGACAAGCCTCGGGGTCGGTCCGACAATTGCTTGGGCCGGATCGAGACGAGCGAGCTGGAGGGCCGCAAAACCGCCAGATGGGTCGGAGAGAGATAACGATGACTCGGCAAATCTCTGAGCTGTCGTTGTCTTTCCACACCATTTCGGCCCCTGAATGAGCACTGCACCAAAAATGCCAAGGTCGCGCTCGACCAAGCAGTCAACACAACGTCCTATATACCTATCCATCGGCTTTCCCTCCAATCATTCATTTGAAATTATAGCGTCTATCTGCGTCGTTGGGACAAATAACGATTACTTATTGGGACGATTGACGATAATTTATTGGGACAATTGGCGGTAATTTATTGGGACGATTGACGATAGCTCGTTGGGACGATTTCCATTTTCTTAAGGCACTAATCAACGAGACCCACTGTGAACTATGAGACGGATAAATTTAGCTGACGCCTCTCATGAGTTCGGCAATGGTGATTTGAAATCCGTCGGCAATCTTCTTGAGATTTGAGAGGCTGACATTACGCCGACCGACTTCAATGCTCGCGTAGTAGGAACGATCCATTTCAATCAAATTGGCGAACTGCTCCTGACTGCACCCGAGTCCAGCGCGGAGCTCTTTGCATCTCATGCCGAATGATTTCTGAAGCGTCTTCGTATCCATGACAAAAAGAGTCATGGATTGTTGTATAAAAGCCAACGGACTATATACAACAATCCCAGTTAAGGCGCATAATTATCTCTATTGAAAAGCGCTCTGATGCCCAGTCGGATAGGGCACGGAAAAGGAATGGAACAGCACAATGACCCAGGGAAAGCACTTCGCTGCCGGTGGCGATCACTTCGCCGCACTGCCAAACAAAAAGATTCACACTCCGAAGGGGATCGCGCGTCTGACCGTCACCGCGGCGACCATGGCCGCCATGACCGGATCGAGCCTCATCTCACCGTTCACGGCATTCGCCCAGACCGGTGACGGGGGCACGCAGCACCCCGCCGTGATGTCGCCGATCGCCGCCCACGCCGGCGCGGCATCCGGTACCGGCACGAAATCCGTCGCACAGACCATCGCGGACCTGCAGAAGGCAGTCGACGAGGCGAAGGCGAAGGAGGACGCCGCCAAGGCATCCTACGATGAGGCCGCCGGTCCCTACAACGAGGCGGCTTCCGCCCGCGACCAGGCCAAGGCATCCTACGATTCGGCAGTCAGCGCCGGCACGGCAGCCGACCGTGCGGCAATGGACGAGTACGCCCGTCAGGTCGCAGAGGGCAAGGACGCCGCCGATGCTGCCGGCAAGGACCTCGAGCAGGCGAAGGCGGGTCTCGCAGACGCCAAGGCAGATGCGTCCGAGAAGGACGAAGCGTACCAGTCCGCCCTCAAGGCGGCTCAGGATGCCAAGGATGCCCTCGATAAAGCCAAGGCAGATGCCGTAAGCGCCACCCCGGAGGCAATCAGTGCCGCCGAGCAGGCCGTGCGCGACGCCCAGGCTGCCGTGGACAGGGCACAGGCCGAACTCGCCAACGCCAACGCGACGCTTGCCGATGCCCAGTCCAAGCTGGTTGCGGCCCAGTCTGCAAAGGATTCCGCCGATGCCGTCCTCGCCGCAGCCCAGCAGAACAAGGACGCGGCGGATGCGAAGGCCGCAGCCGCCAGCGCCGCCTACGAGAAGGCGAAAGCAGACCTCGCCGCAGCGGAGGCAGGCGCCAGCGGTCCGGAGTACGATGCGGCAAAACAGAAAGTCGCGGACGCGGAGGCAGCCCTCGCCGCCGCACGAGCGGCACAGTCCCAGTGCGAGTCCGAGCTCGAGCAGGCGCAGTCCGCTGCAGCAACGGCGCAGACCGAGCTGAATGATGCCCAGGCGTCCCTCTCCGCGAAGCAGCAGGCTGCGGCCGATGCCAAATCCGGCGTGAACGCCGCCCAGTCCGCTCTCGATGCCGCGAACGCCGACCTCGATGCGGCCAAGCAGGCGAATGCCGACGCCGTCGCCAAGCTGGACGCCGCGAAGCAGGCTGTCAAGGACGCCGAGTCCGCCAAGGCAGCCGCCGACGTAGAGCTCGCGAACGCCAAGGTCGCAAAGGATACCGCAGACGCCTCCGTGACCGCCGCGCAGCAGAAGGTCGACGAGGCACAGGCGAAACTCGATTCCGCCGACGCGCAACTCAAGCAGGGAGCGATCGGCTTCTTCCGTGCCATGGGTGCCGATTCAGCCATCGAGATCATCCAGAACTGCACATACAAGGACTACACCGAGGTGGGGAACAGCCTCGACGCGACCAGTCTCGACAACATGCTCGCGGCAATCCCGTACATGAAGTCCATCAACGAGTACCGCAAGTCCGTCGGTCTCTCTGAGCTCCAGGTCACGTACAAGCTCATTGCGGCGGCGATTGCCAACGCGAACTATTCCGATGTCAAGTTTGGGCATTCCATGCAGTTTGATACGAGCGAAAACCTCGCATGGAACTATGGAACCGATCCGAAACCGCAGTGGGTGGACCAAGAAAAGGCTTTCTTCGATCAGGCAGTTCAGGAGCTCTATGGCGTCACCGGTCTAATCGGTAAGGATGCCGTAGACTTTTACAAGTCGCATAGTGGGATTGAATCCTATGTCAACCAGCATTTTAAGGTTGCCGGATATCCCGCAACTGTCGGTCACTACCTGCATGTCATCAGCCCTGAAATCGGCTATATGGGCATGGCGGTCTGCAGCAAGGGAACCATGAACGGCTGGAAGACCGACAGCTTCGATACCGCAAACCTGGGTTGGGCAGGCTCCGGTTGGAACATGAACCCCATGTCCGTCGACGAGTACGAGCAGAAGCTGACCTCCTATATCAACGGCCTCAAGAACGCCAAGAGCGCACTCGACGCGGTCAAGGCCGATCTCGCATCCAAGCAGCAGGCAGCCGCCAGCGCCGCCGCAACCGTCCAGCAGAAGCAGGTCGCAGCGGATTCCGCACAGGCAGGTGTCGATGCCGCGAAGCAGGGTGTTGCCGATACCCAGCGTGCCGTCGATGCCGCCAACGCTGATGTCGCCGCCAAGCAACAGGGCGTCACGGATGCCCAGACCGAGCTTGATGCGGCGAAATCGGACCTCGATGCCGCCAACGCGGCAGTCGATACGGCAAAGTCGACCGTCCAGCAGAAGCAGGTCGCCTTTGATGCTGCCAACGCAGCCGTAACGACCGCACAGTCTAAGTTGGATTCCGCCAAGGCGGACACCGCTGCTAAGCAGCAGGGCGTGGACGATGCGAACGCCGACCTCGCGAAGTTCTTCCAGGACATCGCCGACGCCAAGAAGGCGGTCGATACAGCAAAGAGCGTTCACGACGCGGCGGCAGCCGACCAAGCCGAGAAGGCGGCGGTCCTCGCAGCCGCCGAGCAAAAGGCGGATACCACCGCAAGCGCCCTCGCGGATGCCCAGCGTGCCGTCGATGCCGCAAAGGCCGACACCGGCGTTGCCGCCGACAGGCTTACCGGCTCCCAGACTGATCTCGAGGACGCACAGTCGAACCTCGACATCCTCACCGGCCTTGCCGCGAAGCTCGCAGAGGCACAGCAGCGCGAGCAGGATGCAGTAAAGGCCGTCAATGACACCAAGGCCGAACTCGATGCCGCGAAGGCTGACGCCGTCGCCGCCGAGTCCCTGGTCTCCGCTGCCGAACAGGCGAAGGCGCAGGCAGACGCCAAGCTGTCGAAGCTGAACTCCATCAATGCCGGCGCGGCGATCGCTTCCGGCCATGATGTGAACGCGGATGACGCCCTCAACGCGCTTTTCGCCGCAGCAGTCGAGGCACGTGCCAAGGTCGCGCCCGCTAAGGCCATCCTGGACGAGAAGCAGGCCGCGGTGGACGAGCTCCAGCCCGGCTACGATGCGACACTCGCCGCCTACGAGTTGGCGAAGTCCGACCGCATCGCAGCGGAGCAGAAGCTTTCCGATGAGATCGCACGACAGGAGGCAGAGGAGGACGCAAAGCAGCAGGCGGCATACACCCCGAAGCACCTCGCCGGCACGGATACCGCTCAGCCCGGCAGCCTCGCCCAGACCGGTGACCGCGCGGGACTCATCGGCGAGACGTTCGTCATCGGCGGTACCGTCCTCGTGGCAGCCGGCGTCTTCCTCGACCAGAAGAAGCGCCGCGAGCAGATGTAGTGCAAATCGCATAACGACTCGGAAAGGGGAATCCCGCAAAAGGGATTCCCCTTTTTCGTCTCGCCAGCCACGGTTCGTTGAGGCAGCTTCAGCTTAAGGGCCACAGATTAAACCGATTTACAACTGTGACCATATGACTGTGCGCACATGTTAGCATGGTCATATGGTCACCTATTTACAGCTGCGATTATAATGCAATAACTCGACCGTTAGTGCTTATTAAACAGCCAATCGAAGCCAGGCTTGCCCAGTGTTTGGCGCATCTGCCCCACCTGAATCTCCGTCTCCACGCCATCCTTGCCGATGACGGCGGCCATGTTCTCAGCGGTCAGCAGCCAAGATAACAGACGGGCGGATCCAGCTCAGCATATAACGTTCGGTAATACATGACCATGTTAATGTAGTCATATGTTCACGCATTACAAGCTGGGACCTCATGTATTAGAGCTCGAGCTGCGCCCGTGCGTCCTTGGTGTCTCGCGTCCGACCGTCATCAAATGGCTCAAGCCGGGCTGGCGCGATAAGCGGAATGAGGTCGTGAGGCGGATGGACGCCGGCAGCGTCACACCCATCCGCCTCACGGACGATGAAATCGCGTGGACGCCGGAGGCCGTGACCGTCAGGGCGTCCGGCGGGGAAATCATCGGGCTCGATACGTGGGGCATGGCGAAGGTTCTTACCGGAGCCTATGGTCCCGACTCTCCCGGTCGTATTCCTACGATATCGCCCCTAAATCACCAATGTGTCAGATAAAGAATGATGCAATGGTTATGATCAAGCATACGGCGGATGCGGCGACTGCGCCTTTTTTCCTCTCCTTTAGTCCGACGAATAGGGTTGCCGTAAAGTAAAGGGCGGAAATGCAGGCTATGGCAAGCGAAACGAGTTCCTTGGGCGGTTTCAGCAAAAGGTCGCTAGCAAAGAGTAATGCAAGCAGGGCAAAGCCGATTGTGGTCAAGTATCTCGATTGATTTTGCGACAGCATGGCAACTGCCTTTTAGAACATGTAAGTGAAAAGTCGGTACGATGTCATTGCGGTTGCAAACAAGCCGCCGCCAGGACCGGTTGTCACGAGACCGGCGATAACGCATTTTCTCGGTTTCCAGCTCATGACAGACCCCTCTCTCATGGTGAAACGCATACATTATGGGATATGCACATTATCTCGCTAATTAATTTCAATATCCATCATCCAACTAAAGAATACTGACTCACTGGTTCAGCGACGATGCGTTTTTACCCTTGCGTTCCCACTCGCCGCGTCGGCGGTCGGAAGGGCCTCCGTCTCGCAATCAGCGACCTTGTAACCGTATCTGCCGAGCCAGGCAGCAAGTGCATCCCAATCGACGCGCTTCCAGTCGCCGCCCGGCGCGTGCGGCATCACGAGGTCTCCGGCGACCACGAGCCCGTGGATATGCTCTCCTTACAGGCCTGCGATGATTCCGCCGGTGCATACGATGCTAGGTCGCTGTGCCGGCACTGCGCAAACGTATTGGCCTTTGTGCCCCTTTTGGCAACTTTAGCATGACTATAGGTTAAACCAACCCACAGTCATGAGCACGGTAACGTAGTATTATACTAATTACTTAACATGCTCATATATTTCTAACTGCGACTTAGAATTACTTAATGTAGTCATATGTTAATGTGCTAATATATGACTATGCTACTTCAGAAAGGGGAGGACATGGCGACGAACATCCTGCTAGTCAATCAGAAGGGCGGCGTCGGCAAGACGACGTTCGCCGACGAGATCGCCTGGGGTCTCGAGCGCCGCGGCCACAAAGTCGGATTCGGCAATCTCGACCCTCAGGGCGGCGCGAACCACGAGAAGAACCTGCTCGACGACGAGGACGCCGTGAATGTCATCGACACGCCGGGTTTCCTGAGCGACGACACCGCCGAGTATGCCAAGAATGCGGATATCGCAATCATCCCGGTGCAGCCCGGCACGCTGGGCCTGAAGCCCATGAAACGCACGATCAAGGTCATCACCGAGGCCAATCCTGACTTGTCGTTTGCAATCATCGTCAACAACTTCGCGGCGAACCAGACCGTGGACAGACAATTCCTCGAGCTTCTTGAGGCCGATGACCTTCCCGTGCTGGGCACTGTTCCGACCGCGGCGGCATTCAAACAGGGCGCGGCCCTGGGCAAGCCCGTATACGAGATCGCGAAAAACGGCAAGGCCGCCCAGGCGATTGAAAACATCCTGAACGAGCTGGAAGAGGTGCTGTAAATGGCAAAGTTCAAAAAGGCGACCTCATACTTCGACGTCGCAGCGGAGAAGGCCGAGGAGAGGCAGCAGAAAATCGTTGAAAGCGCATCTGAGCCCCAGAAACCGGCTCCTCAGGTGCGGAAAGCCGGGCGCCCCAAAAAGGGCGCTGAAGGGGCATCTGAGAGGCTTGTTCAGCTGTCCGTGTACGTTCCGGAGAGTTACCGAAAACGTTTGAAGCAAGTGGCGCTCGAGGAGGACAAGTCCGTATCGGATATCGCTCGGGAGCTTTTCGATCGCTATCTGGCCGAAAAAGAGTTCTAGTTGAGTTAACGGGCACCGAAAGGTGCCCGTTTTTCTTTACCTTGGCCACTGAGAGCCGATTTAAGACCCCGTTTTATCTATCAGTGAGAAAACCGGTCGGACCTCACTGATAGGACGTCTTATTTTCGATTCTGTAGCTCCCTGCCGGTAATTGAAGTGAGGTTGACCAAATGTCGGTATCCAGATCAACCGGAAAACGGATTCGGCGTCATTGCCGAATTGTAGGGCTTGAAACTAAGTGGGATTAGTTCGCCCGGGGAGCCGAAGGCGACGCCGGCGCTGAGGGCTGACAGCGACGTAGTCGGGGAGCTGGGGCGTTAGCCCCCACACTTTTGGCCGAAGGCCATGCCAAGGAGCCGAAGGCGACGCGGAGTGAGGCATAGCCGAACGGAGGGCAAGGAGGCGTAGCCGACGCGCAGGGAGCCGTAGGCGACCGGAGGGCGAGCGTAGCGAGCGCCAAGGAGCGGTAGTGACGCGGAGCGAACGCAGTGAGCGGAGGGCAAGGACGACGGCTTTTCTTGTTTGTATATCGTTCGATCATTAAATGCTTTCTGGTGGATTTCTCTGTTTCCCTCTTGAGCTCAGACTAAGTGAATCTAATTCACTCTAGTCTGACTTGGTGGGTTGTATGAACCCATAGTTGTGGTTATTTCAACCCATAGTTGTGGTTATTTCAACCCATAGTGCATGGGTTAATTGAACCCATAGTTGGCATGGGTTATTTCAACCCATAGTCTCGTGAGACAACCCATAGTTGATAAGTTGGCCCAGGTTAACACAGGCTCAAACTATGGGTTGAAATAACTATTTCGGTACTTTTTGGCGTTTTCCGATCGCTTTCTATGGGTTGAATTAACCCATAGCCGGAAAAGTGGCTTAAATTTTCTATGGGTTCTTTCAACCCATAGCTCTACCGCCACAGAAAAGCATCCGCGATCCCTGTGAGCAAGTCTATGGGTTGTCCTAACCGATAGACTTGCTGAAGAACCGTTATTTAACCCCCTATCAATAAAATTATTTTTCGTCTAACTATGGGTTAAACCAACCCATAGTTAGACTGTAGGTTGTTTTAACCCATAGTTTGTAAGGAAAAGAAATAGGGCTATGGGTTCATACAACCCATAGCCCTTCAAACTAGGCAGAATGCTTTGCGTCCCACTGAGCTTTGCGTTTCGCCGAATTCTCAGCGCGTTGCTTCTTCTTGCCCTCCTCGACTTCGAGTCTGCGCTTAGCGATCGCCGTCATATCGAGCCGGTACTCAACCGATTTGTTATTCCCGCGCGGCGACTTAATCAAAAGACCGAGTTCGACAAGCTTGTCGATTCTCTTTTTAACATTCGAGCGATCCGATTTGACATCCGCCGCCATGGTGGCAAGGCTGATGTAGCAGGTTGATTTGTAGACGTCCTTGCGCTGGAACGACCAAATCCGCCCCATAATATCGGTGTCGAGCCTAGGCAGACCGAGCTCGAGCATCCATGGCGGCTTGATGATCGCGACCTTCTCGCTGACCATATCCTGCACCATGTGGGCGACACGGGACGATTCATCCGATGCCCGGCGAAGTACCTCGCGGTGACTCTCACTATTGGCCATGGCGGCATCTGTGACGGCCTGATTCGCGAAATCGGACGCCGTCCCCATTCCAGACGGGTTTGCGGGACCGGACGGGTGGCTATCCGTGTCCCACGGATAGCCACCGCCCACATCCGGTTTTAAATTTCTTGTATCCATAAACTAGCCTCTCGTTGAGGCTATCTAGCCATCAGTCGAAGTGATGCCATAGTATTTTGGTAGTACTTCAACATAAGGACCCAAATCAAAGCATACGTGTGCTAGGATTGCAGGTAACAGGCCAGAAAGCCACATTTGAACATGAAAAAAGCCCTTCTTACTTGCCGGTAGGGGGCTTTTTTCATATCTATTTTTGCTCTTTAACACGCTCCAAAAACTCGGAAATAGCGATCGCCGCCATAGACGACTTGGCTACACCGCGACTCTTCGCGTAGTTATCGAGATCACGCCAAATTTCGAGAGGCAGAGTAACCTGGATTCTTTTCTTCTCCTCGGCCACTGCCATAGACAATTACCTCCTTCGTTGAACAAGCGAAATCGTACCACTACTGATTGAAACAAAGCGTATCACAAATACTGTCTAAAATACAAACTAACACAGAGTGGTACACCTAAATTCGCTAAATCTTTTCGTCGGCCAGATAGGCACTCGAGTTTCCAAAAGGGATACAGGAAATTGCCGAAAAGGGCACAGTGAAACGTCCCTAGAATCAGCTGTTACGATAAAAACAAGGGGGTAACTCCGCGGACACGGCCTAGCGCGCTGCCATCCAGTGCCGATTCTGCCATACTCGCAATTCGGCGAGGATGAGGAGTATGAATTGATCGGGGCTTATAGGACAAAATGCGTGTCTGCTTTAGGGGCATCGGCGCAGGTCGATGCCCCTAAAGCAGACACGCATTTTGTCCTATAAGCCCCAAGGATGACGATTCCAATACGGACGACACCAAAACCGGCATCGACGGCTCCATGGACGATTCTGATTCTAAATAGGTCCTGTTAGTTGAGCTGCTTCTTTGCCGGATTCGTATGCGAAACCGCTATACCTGTGGCAATTGCCATGAGGCAGCTTGCGACGAGTCCGTACTCATACTTCAAAATGTTTGTTGCGGTCAGGGCGATAATTAACACTGTCGCAACTTGCAGGATTATCTTTATGACAAAGAGATTGATTCCTTGTTTCGCCGAAGTCGCTGAATGAGTCTGGCTTCGTTGATTCAGGTTGAAGCAGACAACAAAAGTGACCAGTTCGATTGATAAGGGGCCGACTACATAGAAAAAGATTGCGTCAATGAAGCCTATGGTGTTGTAAGTTATTTCGCCGGAAAACACTGCGTATAAAACATATCCAAATTTTGGGTGATTCACGTATGAGTAGGAGAAGACCAAGAGCGTTACCAGTGCTACTGCCATAAGTACATTCAAGACGATTCTTCTACCGCTCATCGGTCACTCCTTTCAAGTGCTGATACAAATATATTAATATAATAACAGTTTTATCCAATAGGATTGGAGGAGTCATGGCAGTAAAATCCGTTATTCGTAAGTTAATGTTATTTTCAGCATCAACTGTCCTTTTATCAGCTTTTTTGGCTGTGACTCCATCTTTTGGTTTGACAGTAAATCACGATGTGTCTATCACCGCGTCTTACGCAGAAGTTTCGTTGTTTGATGAAATCTCTATAGCAAGGCGCGCCATGCAAGAAGACGTCCTTGATACGTATTATTCGTTCTATTGTTTTAATAACGTTGCGCATAATATTCCCTTAAAAGATCCAACTTATAAGCGACTAACTTTCAAGAATAGCTACAGCCGTATTTATCCGGATACATGTCGAACAAGCTTTGTTAATACTTGTCCCACATGCAAGGGTGACGGGCTTATGAAAGTATTTCAGTGCAACTATCAAACGCGTTGATTCGATTGTGGGTGGCTTATATGCATAGCATGAAGTTCAAAGCAATTCTAGGTTCTTTCTTCCTTTTTGTTTGTTTGTGTTTTCCGACTGCTGGCTTTGCGGACGGGATTGTCTGCAATATGAGAAACGATGTTCAGCCGGTTGCTTCTCTATCTAATGATCTTCTATATGTTTCCAGCTCCACTGTTCGCCGTGCAAACAGCGAAAGGGTCTTGAATGTATATTGGACCTTTACGGGACTATTGAATGGTCGTGCAGTAAAAGATCGAATTGTATATAGGGATTACAAGTCGCTATCTTTTCCTAATTCCTATAGTACTCTAGCGCCAACTTGGGTTAATACTCGCGCTACCGGTTCTAACGGTGAATATTTTTCTCAGGTTCAAGCTACTGGGGTTGGATCCGTAGAAACATGGCGTTGCAACTATCAAATTAGATAATTTGATAGAACGTCACACCTAAAATAGACGCACTTTCGCTGGAGGGTCGCTGTTTGGCGGCCCTCTTTTTTGCACATGCGCGGTGGGATGGTAATATCGGGCGGGAGTCAGCCGCTCTGATAGAATCGTCCTTGCTGTCGGCAGCCCTCGTGCCGGGCAGAGCCCTCCATCCGATGGGAGGTGATGCCCATGACCGATTTCACCGAGCTCGTGAAGCTCCTGACCGCTATGGTCTCGCTCCTCACGGCCCTTGTCGGCCTTTCCAAGGCACTCAAGCAGGGCTCGAAGCCCAAAAAGAAAGGCCACCGTCGCTAAGACGATGACCTAACTCTACTAAGCAACGGCTCTGCCCAGCTCATCACAACTTGGGCTGCCGTCGGCACCATTTTACCCTCCTGACGAGGAATTCGTCCATATTTCAAAAATCAAATCCTGTTCGCGCGTGGGCGTAAACTTTTAGTTGGGCAAATCCTGCAGATTGGAGCTTGGAACATGAGGGATATGCACCTCATGTCGCTCATAAAACGTCTCCTGACCTCGAAGGAGAACGTTTTTTAGCGACAGAAGGAGACATAAATATGATCTGGTTTACCAGCGACACCCACTTCGGGCACGAGAACGTGCTGAAGTTCACCGACCGCCCGTGGGAGACGATTTGGCAGATGAACGACGCCATCGTCGACAGCATCAACGGCAGGGTCGCCGTGGACGACGAGCTCTACATCCTGGGGGATTTCTCATTCAAGATGACCGCCCAGGACGCCTACGGGCTGCGCAAACGGATCGCCTGCAGGCGCATCCACCTCGTCCCGGGAAACCACGACAAGGACTGGACCCAGCCGGCGGTCGCGGGCGCCTTCACCGTGGAGCCGCCGATCTGCGTGCTCAAGATCGACGGGCAGAAGATCGTCCTGAGCCATTACCCCATGGCCGACTGGCAGGGCATGAGCCATGGATCGTGGCACCTCCACGGGCACATCCACAGCGGCGGCGGCGCGTACAACGAGTTCAACCGCAAGCAGGGCCTTCTGCGCTACGACGTCGGTTGCGATGCCAACGGGCACTCCCCGGTGAGCCTCGACGGGCTGAGGGAATGGTTCGCCGGAGTCGACGAGCCGTGCGGCCGGGTGAAATGGCCCTGGTGGGTCAACGAGACCGGCGACAGGCAGGTCGAGCGCGAGCTGGCGGCGTACAAGAGGGAAGAGGTGATTCGATGACGGTCTATGTGACGGGCGACATCCACGGTGGGCTCGACATGCAAAAGCTCCGCGACTGGGAGCTCGGCGATAGTCTTGCCAGCGACGACTGTCTCATCGTTGCCGGTGACTTTGGCTTTCCGTGGGACTTCTCTGCCGAGGAATGCGCCGACATCGCCTAGCTGGAGTCGCGCCCCTACACGGCACTGTTCGTCGACGGCAACCACGAGCGCTTCGATCACTGGGAGGAGCGCCCCATGGAGTTATGGCATGGCGGGCTGACGCAGCGCCTGTCGGACACCTCGCCCATTCGGCGCCTGACGCGCGGCGAGGTCTTCGAGCTCGACGGCTCGACGGTCTTCACCATGGGCGGTGCCACGAGCGTGGACAGGGAATACCGCGTGCCGTATTCCAGCTGGTGGCCTCAGGAGCTTCCGGACGAGCGCGATTTCGATGCCGCGCGGGCAAAGCTCGACGAGGTCGCCTGGAAGGTCGACTGCGTCATCACCCATACCTGCGCCACGCGCATGCTCTCGCCGACGCTCTACCCGGACCCTGGCTGGGAACGCCCTGATGTGGACCGGCTGACCGAATTCCTCGACGAGCTCGAGGACCGCCTGGACTATAAACACTGGTATTACGGCCATTTTCACCGAGACGGCAACCCGGACGAACGGCACACGGTGCTGTATGACCGGATCGTGAGGCTCGGGGACAAACTCCTGCCGTGGGGTGCGTACTGATGACGGTCTATGTGACAGGCGACGTGCGCGGCAGGGCCGAGTACGGGTCCAGCCGGTTTGCATTCAAAAATTGGCCGCTGGGCCGGACCCTGACGCGCGATGACGCGGTGATCGTGACCGGCGACTTCGGCTTTGTCTGGGATGGATCCAACGCCGAGAAATACTGGCTCGACTGGTTCGAGTCGAAGCCGTGGACCACGTGTTTCGTAGACGGCAACCACGAGAACCACCACGCCCTGGCTGGGCTTCCGGTGCGGGAGTGGAACGGCGGGCTCGTCCATGAGGCGCGACCGCACGTGCTGCACCTGACGCGCGGAGAGGTGTTCGATATCGACGGGCTCACAGTCCTTGCCATGGGCGGCGCCGCGAGCAACGACAGGCAGTATCGCAGGGAGGGGAGGAGCTGGTGGCCCGAGGAGATGCCGAGCGAGGAAGAGATGGACCACTGCCGCGCCTCGCTCAACCGCGTAGGCTGGAGGGTCGACTACGTGGTGAGTCACGAGGCTCCTGCTGCCCTGGCTAGAGAGCTGTGCCGCGAGCGCGGACGTGAGTGCGGCGGGGATACGCTGCAAACTTTCCTGGGCGAGCTCGACGGGCGGCTCGACTATCGCATCTGGCTCTTCGGGCATTACCACGGCGACGAATGGCGCGACGACAGGCATCGCCTGGTCTATCGAGACATCGTGCCGATCGAAGATGCTGCGCCTGGTTCTCAGTTCTAGAAACCCCTAGAAAATGCTCTAGAGGGTTTCTAGAAAATTAGATGCTATGCGACCTACTCATCCTTCATCTGGGTCATGGTCTCGACCTTGGCCTCGGCCACGGCCGCCCGCTGTTCGGTTGCAGCGAGGCGGTCCTTAAGGGCGGCGACCTCGGCCATCAGGTCGCGCTGGGCCAGGAGCGCATCGCTCAGCTCAGCCTGGGCTTTCAACGCGGCGTCACGCTCGCCGCGCAGACGCTCGATCTCATCGGACATGGCCTCAGCCTCGGCATGGAGCTGGACAACCTGCCTGCCGAGTTCCTTGGCACGGGAAAGGTACCTGACGCCCGCGGCATGGAGCTCATTGTTCTCGAGCTCGATGCTCGCGGTGTCGAGCTCGAACTTCTCCTCGATAAAGGCGACCCGCTCATTGCAGTCGGCCTCAAGTCTTTCGTTCCGGTCTCTCGCCTCGACGAGCTTGCGGTTGAATTCGTCGAGCTGGGCCCTGAGCAACGCGTTCTCGGTTCTGAGGTCGCCCGTCTCGCGCAGCAGCTTCTCCCGCCACGTCGCCTCGATTCGCTCGGCGGCCTCATCGAGGACGGACTTCACGCCGTAAATCTCCCTGATTTTTCTCTCGTCTGTCATCGTGCGACACTCCAATCAACAATGGGCATGGCTCCGCCACGCCGTACGGCTGGGAACAAATACGCGGCCGCTGTTGATTTGTAGTCATCCTGCGATCGGTGAGTTCTAAAAAGGCGTCTCAAGTCATGCGTTCACGCAGGTTTTCGGTTGGAGAAATACCGCACTCATCTAATAGTAGCGCACTCGGATTTATCTTCTGACTCCGACTAACCCGCGCTCGCGGAGGATGCGGTACAGGGTCGATTTCGAGATACCCGTTGCGGCGCAGATGTCGGGGATGGGCGTCTCCCGCGCAAGGTAGAGTTTCACGGCAGCATCGGCCTTGACGTCCGCGATGCGCGGGCGGCCCCCGACGTTGCCACCATGGTTCCGTTTTACGGCGATGCCCTCGGCCTGGCGTTGCTTGATCAGATCGCGCTCAAGCTCGGCTGTGCAAGCGTGGGTGCCGAGGACGAAACGGCCGAAGGCGGTATCGAGATCGACTGGTTGTTTCAGGGAAGTCAGCTTCACACCGAGGTTTCGAAACATGAGGTCATAGTTCAACAGCTGTCTGGTCGATCTGGTTAGGCGCTCCCAAGACTCGACTACCACTTCATCGCCGGCCTTCATCTTCTTGAACAGACGCTTCTGTTGAGTTCGGTCGCCGTCCTTGGCACCCGTGACTTTGTCTTTGTAGATATGGCCATAGGGCACGCCGGCGTTGACCAACGCCTCGATTTGCCTGTCTAGCTTCTGATCCTTCGTGCTCACGCGAGCGTATCCGTATCTAGTCATTTTCAGCCTCCTGCCTTGTCTTTTGATTTTCTCATGGGAATGCACGGGGAGGTTTTGGCACTGGGTTTTGACACTCGCTGTTCACGGCATCGAGGATTCGATTTTCGAGTGCCGCGCGGCATACGTTTTGGAACGAACGGTTGGCGAATAGGCCTTATAAGTTGATGCGTCGAATATTCTACTACCAAATAGTAGTAGAATATTCTCGTACAATTGGAGGCCAATGGTTCAGATACACCGAAGGGTTCACGAGCGACACCCCGAGTTGGATGTCGGAGATGTCGAGGCGGCATGGGAGAACTACCGCTTCGCGGCCGTTCGCGTACCCGGGGAACAGGAGATGCGGACAGGCTACGACCCACATGGCCGGTATATCGAGATGGTCGGAGTCCTCCTGGCTGACGGCGTATGGCTTATCTATCACGCCATGACGCCGCCGAGCAAGAAGACGCTGAAGGAGATCGAGAGCGCGAGAAGGAGAGGTTACTGATGGAGTTCAGGCTTGCAAACGGCACCGTGATCACGGACGAGGACATCGAGCGCGAGTGCGCGGAATATGAATCCGGCTCTTGGACGGGGGCCCTGGCAAACCTCCGCGTCGGCCGCCCAAGGCTCTCCGAGGGAGAGGCCAACGCCAATCTGTCTTTCAAGTGCCCGAAAACGGGCGCCGATCTCATCGAGAGGGCGGCCACCGCATGCGGGATGCGGAAGTCGGAGTTCCTGCGCTCGGCTGCGCTCGAGAAGGCTGAGAGAATCCTCAGGTCGGCATAGCCTCACGGCGCGCCTTTCCGTGGGAGCGAAATGGGCTACATCGCGTTTATGTTAGCTATATCACTAACATAAACGCGATTAAACAGGGCGCCGGGCAAGGCGTCTGCTTTATTCAATGGTGGGCCCCTTTCGCGATTCCCTTGCCGATGGCCCCACTGCAAACGGGTATAAAAGTGTTAGCGAAATCACTAACATAATTAGGAGGCGATTGTCATGGGCAGGTGCGAGCCGAGGACAAATGAGAACGACCCGGGGCTGATCACGCTGCCGGAGGGCATCGACGAGCTGGGCGACGCCGTCAAAAGCGAATTCGACGTGACCACCAAGCAGGTCTGCCGGGCCCTGCAGTGTACGCGCCCGTTCGTGCTGTCACACTGCAAGCATATCCGGCACATCTATGTGTCGGGCGATTGGTCCGATAAGGTCGGCCTCGGGCCCGGCGGCGGCTTCATCTGGTCCCGCAAGGAGCTGCACGACTTGGCGGTGAACGGCACGGTCGAGAGGCGCACCCGAGTCGTCGGCGCGGCGGATATTCTCGCGGGCAGCCGGGAGGCGATGGATTGGCTCGAGGCCGCGGCCGCCGAGGCGGCCGGGTTGGGCAGCGACCCGCGCCGGTCGCGGGCGGATGAAGTTAAGTTCCGCGAGCTGTCCCGCGAGGTCTTCGAGAGGGTGTACCTGCCTGACGAGTGGAAACCGGCCTATAACGCGGCGAGGCTCAAGAGGTCCCAGATGCACTGGGTCGACCTCGGCGAGCACCCGCGGTCATTCGACGAGCTGGGGACCGTGTGGAGGACGACCGCGGACCGCAAGGGTTACGGGGACACGGACGAGGAATGGTCGAGGGCGTATCGACGCAACGGAGCGGTGCGGCTCACCATCACCCTGCCCGACGGCGCGACCAAGGTCATGTATGCGCCCGACCCGACGCCACGGGCGTGGTTCGACGGCTTCCTGGCGACAATTTTACCTGTCGAGCTGCTGCCGCAGGACTACATCAGGGATGTCGTGTTGGGAGACGACCACATGGAGCCCCATGAACTCAAGCTGTACGGCTAGTCCAGCCGCCGAGAACATGCCGGTGCTCCAAAACCCAACAGAATCGCGAATGAGCACATGAATTGACCGCCCGGGAGTACGTGCCCGGGCGGTCAATTCTATCGACCATGGGTGAGATCCCGTGCGCATTGTCGGACATTTGAATTGTCCGACAATGTCTGACAGCACTGTCAGATATTCGCGCACGATCAAGCGAGCTTCGCGAGCGATTTCAGGCCGCATGCGGCCCCAGCTGCGGCTTTGCCGCAGGTTCAATGTCTGACATTCCCAATGTCTGACGTTGAACGAAGCTGGCGTGCAAACTGACTCTTAAGGGTCAGTTTGCACCATCCCAATGTCGCGATTTTGGATGGTGACGCCACGGCGGTCGCATCTTCGAGGGGAACACCCGGTGCTGGATCGATAAATCCGCCATGTCCGTTATCGTAATAATCTCTCGCAGACACCATCGCACACGCCGCCGCACCCGTGTCTTTTATCGTAATAATTTGAAATTTGGCACTATTTCACTCCTGTCCGTTATTGTAATAATGAGGCGCGCGAGCGTCCTCCCCCGGTCCAAGGGCGGAGCCCTGGCAAGCGCCGAACCGCCCGGGTCGGCGGCAGACTTGTACACACATTTACGATGGGGGTACAAGTATGCGTCTCTTGCGTGATTTCTCGTTTATCGGCAGAAAATCGAGGTCAGAAGATGGATGAGTTCTTGAGCATTGAAGATCTGCGGTGGGAGTTCGGCGCGTCGCGAGCATGGACGTACAAGTATCTGGCGCCGCATATCAAGTCAATTACCGTGAAGTGCTCGACCGACGACGGCGAGCGCCTGTGCAAGCGTTATAGCCTCGATGATGCACGGCGCGTGGTCGCTGAAAAGGCTCGAGCCGAGGTCTATTCCGTGCCCGTTAAAGCGGGCCCTGGGAAAAGCAGCTATGCTCCGTACCGCCGCCCGCGGCGCGTGCGAATCAAGACGAGCGCGTACATCGCCGAATATATTGTCGGCTTCGGCCACCTCTGGCAGATCGACGAGATTGCAGAGGAATACTGCGGCAAGCGCTCAAGAGAGGCGGCATATCAATTCATCTACCGTAACGCCTGGATCGCAATCGTGTTCGGCAACAAAACTTTCTATATCCCGAGGCGCACCGCACCGCAATTCGTGGCGGCAGCAGTCGAGGTGTTCGGAGACGCCGCCCACACCGTCGAATACGCACGCGGTGGGCATAAAAGTGACGCCACGGAATAGCGGCACTATGTAACAAATGAATAAGTGAACGGCGTAAAAAGTGAAAAACCGAACTACGTAATATCGACAATGCGACATAACGCAATAACGACAAAGCGGAATAGCCGCACTATGTAACTACGTAATAACAGAACTATTGAACATCGGGCTATTCGGTCCTGAAATCTGTCCGCAAGAGTCGTACGCTGCCGTACAAAATGACCGGCAGCGTACCGCCGCAAGCGGCGCACGCTAGGGCTCTGCCCTAGTACCCGGCACTCGCGGCGTTAGCTCATTGTTCTGCAATTCAACGGTTACGTTTTTCAGTTTTGTCGTTATCACGTAGTTCGGTAATTACACAGTTACGTAGTGTCGTAATTGCTTTGTTCGGCTGTGTCGCAGTTCAGATATGAACAACCGCCGCAGGCGCCGGGTACTAGGGCAGAGCCTTGGCGGTACGCGGATGGCCGAAACGCAGTTTTGTACGGCAGCGTACGACACTTGCGGGCGAGCTCCGGCTATGTCATTGCTGAATTACGACAAAACGCAACAACAAAGCTGTGTAACCGCGACATAACTGATTTACAGACGATATGAAGAACGTAATGAATGAACTAGTGAACTGCGACACGGCCGAAAAAGCGAACAGCTATAAACCCAAAAAACGCATTGAAACAGGCGAGATGTTTTAAATCTCAGCCCACAAATCGAGAACAGTGGCGTCCCGACGAACCGTGGCAAAATAGTCGCAGTAGTCATAGGCATCATCGGGACTGCGCATCAACAACTGCATGTCGAAATCCCATCGTCTGACGTATCATCCGGTTGCGCTGCCGCTCGATCTCGATCGCATCCAGCAGGAGGTGGCCATCATCGTTGGTCATTTGAAACTCCGATCTAGGCGATTGCCTTTTCCTTAGCGAAGGAAATGAACTTCTTCAGCGACCAGATGCCGTCTCTGAATTGAGGCGGGCATACCTTTTGAGACTGTTTAATCTGAACAATAAGATGTGTACCAGTAAAACTTGGTTTCGGCATTGATTGGAGCAGTCATGGCGATATGCGAAATTGCGGTCGTATTCGATGAGAGCGAAATGGCTTTGATCAAGGCTCATGCGGGCATCTCAAATATGTCCTTTTCCGAGTCCGTGAGAAGGGCTGCGCTTGAGAAAGTCGAGGACATGGTGGACATCGAAGCATTCAACGAAGCGCTGATGGAAGATGACGGTACCCGCTACTCAATGGCCGACGCCATGTGTATGGCCATGGAGGGCGAGTAGACGTTTGCGGTGCCAAGCTGACCGCTCGCGTTGAGCGGCGGCAGCGTCCGTTGAAGCGATAGTTCCGCAATTTGTTTCACGAATTACTGTCGAAATGTTTCACGCGCTGGTAGATGCAAGCACTGCTTAAGGGCACACCCAAAGCACCCCAAAGCGCCGCCATGCAGGTCAAGGCCGAAAAATCGACCTCACCAGATGCGTTTTAAGACACGGAAAAGGGGTGTCGCGAACATCCACACCACCCTAGGTTCAATCGCCCCGTAAATCGAATCCTGTTGAGCCGTCTACCTGCGAATTTGTGATATCTGCTACCGCCGTGTCGTGAGCGAGAATCGTGTCCGCACGGGGCGATATTTTAGGTAAAACACCCGAGGGAAAGGAATAGCATGAGCGACACACAGGAAATCGTTCAACGACTCGAACGCGAGATGGCAGACCGAGCTGCCGCAGTTGAGAAGGTTGATGCTTTTAAGAACCAGCTCGCACAGGCCGTCAAGGCCTTCATGGCCGCCGACGAGGCAGTTCGCAGCCTCAACGACCATGACAGCGAGGTCGACACCCAAATTGCAGCTGCCATTGACGAGCACCTTCGAGCAATCGACAGACTGTGCCGCTTCGGCATCGACGGTGGATTCGGCGAGGAGCATCCCGTCAAGGAGTACTAGACCGCTGCATGGCCATGGAAGTAAAGTAAAAGAGGGTCGAACCAGAAGCAGTTCCCGGACAATTGGCGTCCGGCCAGACACTTCGGTTCGACCCTTTCTTTCAGGATTCTGTAACAGCCGATCTTATCGAAACCGTTGTAAAACCCCTTGTTTCAACTATGGGGAGTTTCAAAGCGATGCCACAGACGAATCGTGGATAAGGTTTAGATCATTGGAGGTCGATACTGTCGTTTGAAAAAACTCTTAATCCTTGCCTTAAAGATGCGATTGCCGCCCACCTCGAAGGAGAAGAAAAAGCGAAAGCTAACATAGGGTATTTGGAATTTGACTGTGACTATTGCCTACTACAAAGTGAAATTAACAGCGCTGAGATTGAGCGTTCGATTACTGAGGAACAGGCATGGTATCTTCGTAAGAAATATTTAGGAATCAAGAGAACGGATATCTAAATAGATTGACTCCACGGATGCTCCTAAGCTTAAGAAAGGCTATGGTGGAGCCAATGGAAATAAGATTTCTATTTTGCTAAAAGGTGGATGCTTAAGTTTCCTTCCACTTTCCGAAAGCCGTTTTATGAAATATCAGAAATAGCTAAACGAGTAATTGCACTCAATTGCAAAACTGGCCCAGCTGCGTTCCGACTTAAAGATTTCTGTTGTCTGGTTCATCTGCCAGATAGTCGTGGGGAACATAGTCAACGTGATAACGCTTTTCAAGTTCCTCGATAAACCGATCGACCTTTCGAGCATTTTGGTAAACCTTTTCTAGTGTGCGGAAAACAGCTTTCTCGTTGTACGCGGGAAGCCCCTGGGCATTCACGAAGTACATCAGCTGATTGAGGTTCGTTCCTTCCTTCAATAACTCATGATGGAGTTTTTCAACTTCCGCAATGTTAAAATTGAATGATTCGATCTTTCCGTAAATTGCGCTGCGGCGAACCAGTTCGCTTACAGAGATGCCAAGAGCCTCCGCACGCTGCTCGATCGCCTTTTTTTCTGAAGCGGTAAGCATCACATGAAACGAAACGTCGCGTTTCTCGGCGATGGCTTCACCGCACTCGCCAGATTTTTTTGGAGTGTGTTTGCGCTCCTGCTTCTGCAGCACTTTATTTTTTACGCGTTCGATTTTCTTTCCGGCCTCAAGATCGTCGAGAGAAATCGAACGGCTAATCAAAACGGAGCGGATTAGTTCAGCTTCCGTGCAACCGGCTTCGTCGCAAAGTCGTTGAAGGGCTTCCTTTTCTCCAGGGGTCAACGTCGCTTCAACTTTCTCGCTTCGTCTCATTTTCATCCCTTCAGTTTCGGAGTGGCCTCCGAAACAAGATTCGAAAAGGTGCGCCGAATTTTTCCCGGCTGCGAAACCGTTTCGCGCGAAACGGAACCCAGCTTTGCCTGTTTTCTTTTCCCGTAGGAGGGAAAAGCAAGATCGTAAATAGCCATAGTACATGCTTGCATGTAATTATGGCCATTTACGTACATCTTGCAATCTCCGGAACGGGGATTGGGCGAAACGCAGTGTAGACGTGGAATGAGAGGCCTCATTCCAAGCGAGAG
>NZ_JBBNLR010000009.1:0-88015 GCF_040092375.1 Collinsella sp. CLA-ER-H5 | reverse complement strand
CCTCCATCGCGGGCCGGGGGATTCCGGCCCCTCTGGGGTTGCCTACCCGGATTCGCGCCTCAGGACTCAGCGCAACGCGTTGCGCTGAGTCCTGAGGCTGTTGCAATGAAAATGAGAATCAAGGCAGGCCCGCTCCATCCGCCCCGTCATCTGTGGTTTACGTGGGGTCATGCGAACCGAGGGTATACTAACCGGCGGCGAATCTGCTCCATCGCTTAGGGCCGCTGCGTCTGGACGGCGCGTGAAAGGCTGCCAAAGCGATCGCCAGCGTGCTGAGCAACGTCCTCTCTGTGCGCACCTGTTTTGTATGTATTAGCGCACTACCAAGCACGCCCGCGCGGCCTCATGCCGCGCCCATTGCGCGTGCAGATAAGGAACAACAACATATGCGTAATTCTGTATCCGACGTCACGGACGCCGAGATTCTGGACGAGATCCGCGAGACCATGACCCAGGCTGCCTTCGATGCTGCCGACGAGGCCAGCGCCGCCGAGACCGTCGAGTCCGCGACCGAGAACCTGCCCGCCTTTGACGAGCTGGGACTTTCGGACGAGATGCTTCGTGCCATCGAGAACCTAGGCTACACGGCACCCACGCCTGTCCAGGCTGGCTCCATCCCCGTGGTGCTCGAGGGCCGCGACCTGCTTGCCGCCGCTCAGACCGGCACCGGCAAGACGGCCGCCTTTTTGCTGCCGACCATGAACAACCTGGAACACATCGCTCCGCCCAAACCCGTGCGTGGGCGCGGCGGTCGCAACCGTCGTCGCGGTGCTAAAAAGCCCGAGGGCAACGGCCGTGGCCCTGTGATGCTCGTCATCACCCCCACGCGTGAGCTTGCCCAGCAAATCGACGAGGTCGCGAGCAAAATCGCCGACGTCACCGGTCATGTCGCCGTGACCGTCGTGGGCGGCGTGAGCTACAAGCCCCAGACCGCGGCGCTCAAGTACGGCTGCGACATCCTGGTCGCCACGCCGGGCCGTCTGGTCGATCTGATCGAGCAGGGTGCCTGCCACCTGGACGAGGTCAAGGTGCTGGTGCTCGACGAGGCCGACCGCATGCTCGACATGGGCTTTTTGCCCGCCGTCCGCCGCATTGTGCGCGAGACGCCGGCCGAGCGTCAGACGCTGCTGTTCTCGGCGACCCTCGACGAGGAGGCCGTGGGCGAGATCACCGACCTGGTGAGCGACCCGGCACGCGTGGAGATTGCGCCCGCCACGTCGACTGCCGACACCGTCGATCAGTTTGTGTTCCCGGTGTCCATCGAGGCCAAGAACAACCTGCTGCCCGAGTTCCTCAAGAAGGAGGGCCCGGAGCGCACTATCGTCTTTATGCGCACCAAGCACCGCGCCGACAGCTGCTGCCGTCGTCTGGAGCGTAAGGGCATCAAGGCCGCCGCGATCCACGGCAACCGCAGCCAGGCTCAGCGCGAGCGCGCACTTTCGGCCTTCCGCGACGGCACCGTCGACGTACTGGTGGCGACCGATGTTCTCGCCCGCGGCATCGACATTAGCGACGTGCGCTACGTCGTGAACTTTGACGTGCCGGCCGAGCCGACCGACTACATCCACCGCATTGGCCGTACGGGCCGCGCCGGCGAGCTGGGCTGGGCCATTACGTTTGTGACCGAGCAGGATGTCGATGAGTTCTACGAGATCGAGAAGCTCATGGACAAGACGGCCGACATCTACGAGGCCGGCGACCTGCATGTGGGTCCCAATCCGCCCGCGGTTGACCCCGAGCGCGACCCTGCGGCCTTTAAGGTGAAGAAGAAGACCAAGCGCGGCAAGTCCAAGAGCAAGAAGAAGCTTGAGCAGGCGCGTCGCGACGGCAAGCGCAACGGCGACGATTACGGCGATGTGGCCGGTCGTTCCAACCGTGGTCGCGGCGACGGCGAGCGTCCGAGCCGTCCCAAGCGTGGCGGCAAGACCCGCGTGCGCGAGGGCGTTCAGGCTCGCGTGGACGAGGCTGTGGAGAGCGTGGCCCGCGAGGTGGCTGCCGAGGAGCGCGTCAGTGCTGGTGCCGTTGAGCAGGCCCCGCGCGGCAACCGCGCCGAGCGTCGTGCCAAGCAGTTCCAGGGCGAGGCACACCGCCGTCGCCGTGAGGACGAGGACCGCGGCGGTCGTCGCCGTGTCGAGCGCGAGGACGAGGGTCGTGGATCGCGTGGCGGCAAACGCGGTGCGGGCGACCGTCGTCGTTCCGGTCGCGATGGCGAGCGCGGCGGGCGTGATGAGCGTCGTGGCGGCGAAGGCCGTGGCTCGCGTGACGAGCGTGGTACCCGCGGCGGCAAGCGCTTTGACGAGCGCGGAGGCCGCGAGGGCGGCCGCGGTGGCGAGCGTCGCGAGGGCGCTCGTGGCAAAGGTGGCCGCAGCGGCGCCGATCGTTCGAATGAGTCGCGCGATCGTCGCGACCCGCGTGCCAGCCGCGATCGTCGCGATGACTGGCGCAACTACGACGACACCCGCGAGGAGCGCCGTGGCGGCTATCACGGCGGGCGTGGCGGCAACCAGGCCGGCTCCCGCGGCGGTCGTGCCGGCGGTCGCGATAACCGTGGCAGCTATGGCAACAGCCGTGGCGGCAAGCGCGGTGGCAGCTCCCGTCGTCCCGGCGACGGCGGCGGCAAGCGCAAGTAGCATACGCGTCGCCCGCTAGGGCGAGGCGAACCAAGGGCCCCGAGCAACTACGCTTGGGGCCCTTTTTGGTGCAAAGGGGTCAGAGCAAGGAGTGTCCCTAGGTGCCGGCAGAAAAGGATCGTCCCTAAGTGCCGCATAGATACCGTTTATCGGAGAAAAAAATACCGTTCACCGGTCATAATGATTATTCTGGCTTTGCTGTTACCTACAATAACTCCCGTAAAAAGAAATGCGGAAGGTTACCGAGTCCCTCGGACGTGGGCCTAACCAAAGTCTTTGAACGGGTGTGCCTCTATGGACGCATTCGTGTGATTTTGGTTGGGCTATATTTATGAAGGGACATGCCACCATGGGTTTCTTTTCTCGCCTTATGGGGGGCTCGGATGAGCAGAAGACTGCAACCTCTGAGTTTGAAATCCTCGCTCCCGTTTCCGGCGAGCTTGTTCATCTAGAAAAAACCAATGACCCCGCTTTTAACAGCCGTGCCGTGGGCGATGGTGTTGCCGTGGTTCCCCAAGAGGGAACGGTGTGCGCTCCTGTTTCCGGCACCGTCGCGGCGCTGTTTCCGACTGAGCACGCGCTGGGCATCATGTCCGACGACAGCTCTGCTCAGGTGATGCTGCATATCGGAATCGACACTGTTAAGCTTGAGGGCAAGGGCTTCCATGCGCTTGTTGCCCAGGGTGACCATGTCGACGCGGGCCAGCCCCTCGTCGAGGTCGATTTCGACGCGGTCCGCGCCGCCGGCTTCGATCCCACGGTCTTCATTATCGTGTGCGAGCGTTCGGAGAGTTCGACTCTTCGAGAGCATGCTTCCGGCCCTGTTGCTGTTAAAGAGCCTGTCATCTGGCTTTCCGAGTAAATTCTTGTGGTGGGTACCGTGGTTATCAAGCGAGTTTTTAACAACAACGTCGCAATGGTCACTTCGGACGATGGCTCCGAGCTCATCGTCATCGGTCGAGGCCTCTGCTTTGGCCGTCATGCCGGCGATGCCATCGACGAGGCATCGGTCGAAAAGACCTACGCGTTGCAGGAGGGAACTTCTCAGGATTCGTGTACGATTGACCGCTTGGCACATCTTCTAGAGTCCATCCCCACCGTCAACCTCGTGATTTCCGAGGACATCGTTCAGATGCTTCGTCGAGAGCTCAATGTCGATATCAATGACAAGATCCTCATCGCTCTCGCAGACCATATCAGCCTTGCTTTGGAGCGCGAGCGCAAAGGCGTTCCCTGCGAGAACCCGCTGCTGCTCGAGATACAGCAGTTCTATCGCAAGGAGTACGCGCTAGCTGGCCGTGCGCTGCAGATTGTCAAGGAGTATATGGGCATCCAGATGAGCGAAGAAGAGCAGGGTTTTATTACGCTGCATATCGTCAACGCCACTATGCCGCAGCGCTCTGACCGTCTGATTGTTTCGGTCCAGCTTGTTCGCGACGTGCTCGCGATTGTTTCCGAGCACTATGCCACGACCCTTGACGTCACCTCGTTGCCGTACGAGCGTTTCGTTCGCCATCTGCAGTTTTTTGCGCAGCGAGCGCTCGATCCCGCGGCGGGGCAGGTCAATGGCGACGCGCTGTTCCGTATCGATGAAACGGCGTATCCGAGGGCGTTCTCGTGTGCGGAGTCAATTGCCGACCACTTAGCGTCTACCTATAACGTTGTCGTTACCGATGCCGAGAAGAGTTATCTCGCATATCACATTGTTAACCTGCTTGGAGAACCTGGTCTCTAGGCATAACGTGCCCACACATCGATTGATATAAGGCAAGGCTCACGGTCTTGCCCAGGGCACATCTGTCTTAATTTGCGGAAAAGGAAGGGGAGTACCGCTATGACCGCAAAAAAGAAGTTCAATTTCAAAGCGCCGTTGGAGGTGTTCGCGAAGTCAATCGTTCAGCCGATGATGTATCTCTCGGTTGCCGGCATTCTGCTCATCGTGGGCATTATTCTGACCAACAAGACCATCTGCGCCGTGATTCCTGTGCTGGGCTCCGGTCCGTTCCAGCTTGTGGGCGCCGTTGTCTATCAGTCGCTGATGTTTATCATCAACAACCTCTCGATTCTGTTCTGCGTGGGCATCGCCGGCGCCATGGCAAAGAAGAACAAGGGCCATGCTTCGCTGATCGCCCTGATGTCGTTCTTCCTGTTCCTGCAGGCCAATAACATCGTGCTCAACGCCACCGGCTCTCTTGCCGAAGCGAGCGGCATGCTCGGCCTTACCGGAACCGGCCAGGCCACCGTTATGGGCATCCAGGTGCTCGATACCGGCGTGTTTGGCGGCATCATCCTGGGCTGCATCACCGGTGCTGTGTTCAACAAGTACTCGAACAAGCAGTTCCCCATTGCCCTTTCGATGTTCTCGGGCGTTCGCTTTCCGTTCCTGATCATGATCATCATTTCCTGGATTATGGGCGCTGGCTTCTGCATCGTTTGGCCTCCGGTTCAGGGTGCCATCTCCTCCGTTGCCGGCATCATTAAGGAGTCGGGCAACATCGGTCTGTTTATCTACGGCATGCTCAACAAGCTGCTCGTTCCCACCGGTCTGCACCACCTCATCTACACCCCGTTCCAGTTCTCCGATGTGGGTGGCACCCTGACGCTGGGTGATCAGGTTATCGCCGGCGCCTATCCCATCCGTGTTGCCGAGCTGGCAATGACGGGCCAGCCCTTCTCCGATAGCACGTATTTCAACAGCTACACCTTCAACAACCTGTGGCCCTACATCGGTATCGGTCTCGCCTTTATCTTCACCGCTTACAAGGGGAACAAGGATAAGACCAAGGCCGTTATCATCCCGCTGATCATCACCGCCGTGCTCTCCTGTGTCACCGAGCCCATGGACTTCCTCTTTGTCTTTGCCGCTCCCGTGCTCTTTGTCGTTCACTCGGTTCTTTCCGGCATCTTCCTGGTTCTGCTCAAGGTCCTCTCCGTGCCCGCTTCGACTGCAGGCGGTATCATCAACATCGTGGTTTCCAACCTGGTCCTCGGTGTCGACAAGACCAACTGGCCGATGATGCTGGTGCTTGGAGTCGTCAACGCCGCTCTGTACTTCTTCCTCTTCACCTTCCTTATTAAGAAGCTCAACCTCCACACGCCTGGCCGCGAGGAGGAGTCCGAGCTCGCCGAGTCCGTTGCCGAGGGCGAGGCCGCCGCGTCTGTCGCGGTGAAGCAGGGCGCTGTTGCCGCAGCTCCCGCAGAGGGCGTCGATGCAGGTATTGCCGACCTGGTCGCAGGTCTTGGCGGCAAGGACAACATCGAGGAGCTCGAGAACTGCTTTACGCGTCTTCGCGTGAACGTTAAGAACCCGGACCTCATCGATGAGAACCTCATCAACCACGTGCCCAACAGCGGCATCAACCGCAACGGCAACAATATCCAGATCATCTTTGGCATGAAGGTCGCCGAGATGCGCGACAAGGTCGAAAACGCAATTGAGAAGGAGCAGTAAACAATGATCATTACTCTGTGTGGTGGCGGATCCACCTTTACCCCCGGCATCGTCAAGTCCATTGCCCTGCGCAAGGACGAGCTCGACGTTGACGAGATTCGTCTGTACGACATCAACGAGGAGCGCCAGCGCAAGATCGGCGTGCTCGTGGACTGGATTTTGCACGAGGACCTTGGCCTGGACATCAAGCTTACGGTGACCACCGACAAGAAGACGGCTTTTACCGACGCGAGCTTCGTGTTTGCCCAGATGCGCGTGGGCGGCTATGCCATGCGCGAGCAGGACGAGAAGATTCCGCTGCGCCACGGTTGCGTGGGTCAGGAGACCTGCGGCTGCGGCGGCCTTGCCTACGGCATGCGCACCATCTTCCCCATGGTCGAGCTGATCGATGACGTTGAGAAGTACGCCAAGAAGGACTACTGGATTCTCAACTACTCCAACCCTGCTGCCATCGTGTCCGAGGGCTGCCGCGTGCTGCGTCCCAACGCTCGCATCATCAACATCTGCGACATGCCGATCGCGATCATCGACGTGGTTTGCGCCGCACTCGATATCGACAAGAAGGATGTCGAGTACGATTACTTTGGCCTCAACCACTTTGGTTGGTTCACCTCGATTCGCCACAAGGGCGAGGAGGTGCTCCCGCAGCTGCGCGAGTACATCAAGGAGCATGAGATTCTGCTGCCCGACTCCTACCTCAAGGGCATGGGCTCGCTCATGGCAAAGAAGCCCGAGGAGGCCACTGACGAGCACCCCGAGCAGAACCGCCACACCAAGGGCAGCTGGTACTACGTCTGGAAGGGCGAGTACGAGATCATGGAGTGCTTCCCGGAGTACCTGCCCAACACGTATCTGAACTACTACCTGCAGCAGAAGGAGTTCGTCGAGCATTCCAACCCCGAGCGCACCCGTGCTAACGAGGTTGAGGAGACGCGTGAGAAGAACCTCTTCGACGGCATCGACCACTACGAGAAGACGGGCGAGATCGACGAGAGCACGTTCTATGCGGGCAGCCACGGCGACTGGATTGCCGATCTGGCTATCGCTCTGAAGAACGACACCAAGCAGCGCTTCCTGGTCATTTGCGAGAACAAGGGCGCTATCCCCAACATGCCCTACGACGCTATGGTCGAGCTGCCTGCCTACATTGGCAAGAATGGCCCCGAGGTCATCAGCCGCGACAACATTCCTCTGTTCCAGCAGGGCCTCATGATGCAGCAGCTGAACTCCGAGAAGCTCGTGGTCGAGGCTACGATCGAGGGTTCTTACGAGAAGGCGCTCAAGGCCTTTACGCTGAACAAGACCGTGCCTTCGATGAAGGTCGCCAAGGAGGTTCTCGACGACATGATCGAGGCCAACAAGGGTTACTGGCCCGAGCTTAGCTAGAGCTAGAAGGCCGCTGGTGCAAAACGGCAATGCCCCGTTCACGTATTTGCGTGGACGGGGCATTGCCGTTTTGCGCAAAGGGTTGATATGGGGGATGGGCTATCCGACATCGGCGCAGGGCATGAGGTTTTCTGCTGACGCGCGGTGACTGAAGTGCCCGGGTGGACACGTCCGGGATTCCGTCCCACTGCTTGGCGTCCTTGCCGCCATCTGGCTCCCACGTTCGCATACTTTTGGATGCGAGCGTGTTTTTAACGGCACGCACGGGTCCCCCGGGGCGCGCCGTGCATTTTCGGGAGTTTTCAGCAAGCCGGGGTGGCTGCATACGCGCCGGAAGCGTCTATTCGATCTCGCGGGATCCCCCGACGGGCAACTTGGGCTGGCGGACGGGGTCCGCCGCTGCGATAGCGCGCGTTTCGCGTCGCGCCGTGCCCCAAAACGACGCCGATCGCGCGGCATTCACGATTCGCGGCGCCGCCGGCGGGGGCCGCGATGCTGAAAACTCCGGTTTTTGCACGGTCCAAGCGGGGGTACGTTGGGACGGGGAGGGGTGCCCCCGTCTTTTTATGCATGTTGCAAGTAAAATTATGCAGGACATAGGACACCATGCGACGGATACCCAGATTGGGCGCGCCATGCGCCGACGTTCGTCGCGCCCCTTCCACGTCGTAAGCGAATCAAAAGGTGAGGGCGGTTATGGGCGTGCTGGCGGCCTTGTGGCGGCGGGGTTGCAGCGGAGCTTGCGCTTGCCGTGGTCGACCGGGCGCCGTGGGCGCCGGCGCTCGACGGCCGTATGCTATTGCTTGCCACGCACGATGTCGCCGATGTTCAGGCTCTCGATATCTCGGATATCATCACGCTCTAAATACTAACTCAGCAACAAAATGATCCGTTTTCCTCCGTTCCCATGGGGTCGGGTGTGGTATTCTATCTGCGGGGTAATACTTAGGAATACCAAGTAATACCAACGCCGCAGAAACAAACTCCGGATGCGGGCCAATCGGGTTGCCTTCACAGCCCGTCGCCCGGCCGCGTGGCCCGCATCTATCCGCACTACCGTCGTTTCAAAAAGGAAGCGCCATGGCAGAACACATGACCCCGGTTGTCGCGAAGGTCTTGCCCGAGGAAAAGGCGGCCTTCGCGGCGGCAACCCAGCTCGTGGGCACCACGCCGTCCAACGCCATCCGCATGTTTATCGCCGCGTTTAATCGCTGCGGCACCTTTCCGTTCGACATTTCGCCCAACGGGGCCTTTGGCACTGCGCCCGATTCTCATCAATAAGTGATCCGTTTTCCTCCATCCCCATGGGATCAGCTCTCTGCCGAGTTGTGGTAGAACTAGGGAACGGTTTTGAGGAGGTTGGCATGCTCAATGCGATGATTTGGGCGCTTGCCTGTTTTGGCGTCGTCGCTGCCGATATTGCCCTGAGCGTCGTTTTGTTCTCCGCCCTTGGCGTCGCATCGGTGTTCATGGGTTTTTCGATCGATGACCTCGATATTCAATTGCTTCAGGCCGTCGCGCAGACGGCATCGTTTTTGATGGCGCTGCTGTGGTGGCGTTATCTTTGGCCGCGTTCATTTATGGCACGCCGGCAAAGCGAGCATCCGCTCGGCGGGGGAGCGCGTGGGGCGTGGAAGCGCATCGCCTGCGTTATCGTGATTGGCCTGGCCCTGCAGGTGGTCGTTGGCTACGTGACCGATGCCGTGCTGTCGCTGTTGCCCGATGCTGCGGCCGACTACAGCGAGCTTGTCGAGGAAACAGGCATGGGCGACACCAGCTATCTCGCCGTACTGACTACGGTGCTCGGCGCCCCATTTTGCGAAGAGCTGCTGGTACGCGGCATTATTTTTGAGTTTTCGCTCCGAGCGTTTAATCCGCAGTGCCGCCCACTTTGGAAGCGCCGGCGTCGCGCGAACGCGCAAGACAGCACCATAGTGCCCTGGGCGGCCCCGAGTACCTGGGGCGTCGCCGCGGCAATCGTGCTGCAGGCGGCGGTCTTCGGCTTTATGCACATGAACTGGGTGCAGGGCTGCTATGCGGGCGCTGCCGGCCTTATTTTTGGCTGGGTGCTCGTGACGACTGGAAAGCTCCGCTATACGATTCTGCTGCATTTTGCCTTTAACGCCGGGTCGTACCTCATGGGCCTGCTGTGGTTTGTGAACACGCCGCTCGACGTGGTGGTCACGGTTGCCATCGCCGGCTTTATGCTGATAGAGGCGATGCGCTCGCTCAAACAAGCGTGTCAGACAGATTGTCCCCGCCAGCAAGCGTGATTCCCTTAGGGAAAACACGGCTAGGTGTGCCTGGGCGTGTTTCCCTTAGGGAAATCACAACAAGAGGCGGCGTAAGCGTGTTTCCCCTAGGGAAATCACGCGTGGGCCGATGAAGCGACTCGCTGGCTCAGCGTCGTGCTAATTGCGGCGTCCGCCTCCGTTGGCGCCCTGCCGTCCCTGGGCCGCGCGATTGCGACCGGCAGTGTTCTGCGCACGCGACATGCCGCCGTGCCCCTTGCTGCCTTTGGGCCCCTTGCCGGCACCGCCAGCGCCGCCGTGGGCCTTGCCGCCCTTCTTGCCGGTGCCATGCCCCCCGCCAGCAGATGTCTCGCCCGGGCGTGGCGGCACGGGGCGAATCAGGCAATGCTTGGTGTAGCCAATCAGATCGCGGCGGCCGGCCTTTTCCAGTGCCTCGCGTACGAGCTTGTAGTTCTCGGGCTTGCGGTATTGGATGAGCGCACGCTGCATGGCCTTCTCGTGCGGGTCGCGTGCCACGTAGATCGGCTGCATGGTGCGTGGGTCCACGCCGGTGTAGTACATGCAGGTCGACATGGTGGACGGGGTGGGGTAGAAGTCCTGCACCTGTTCGGGCATGTAGCCCATGTCGCGTACGGCCTCGGCAAGGTCCACAGCTTCCTTCATCGTTGAGCCGGGGTGGCTCGAGATCAGGTACGGCACCACATACTGTTTAAGTCCGTATTCGCGGTTCAGGCGTTCAAATTTACGGCAGAACGCGTCGTAGACGGCGCGGCTCGGCTTGCCCATCACGGAGAGCACCGCGTCGCTTACGTGCTCGGGTGCTACACGCAGCTGGCCCGAGACGTGATGCTCCAGCAGCTCGCGCAAAAACTCGTCCGAGGCGTCGGCCATGGTGTAGTCAAAGCGGATGCCGCTGCGGACGAAGACCTTCTTGACGCCCGGCAGCTGGCGCAGATCGCGCAGCAGCTGCGTGTAGCCGCTCTCGTCGACCACCATGTTCTTGCACACACTCGGCCACAGACAGCGCTTGTTCTTGCACACGCCGTGCTTGAGCTGTTTGTCGCAGGCAGGGCGGCTAAAGTTTGCCGTCGGTCCGCCCACGTCGTTGATATAGCCCTTAAACTCGGGATCGCGCGTGAGCAGCTCGGCCTCGCGTATGATCGAGTCGTGGCTGCGCATCTGCAACACGCGGCCCTGGTGGAAGGTGAGGGCGCAAAACGAGCACTCGCCAAAACAGCCGCGGTTGGAGCTAATGGAAAACTTGATCTCTGCAAAGGCCGGCACGCCGCCTGCCGCGTCGTAGTCGGGATGCCAATCGCGCGCGTAGGGGAGCTCGGCCACCTCGTCCATCTCATCGGTCGTTAACGTCGCCGACGGCGGGTTCTGCACCACATAGACGCCGTTGGGGTAGGGCTCTACCAGGCGGTGTCCGGTGATGGGATCCATGTTCTGCTGCTGCACATTAAAGCTGCGCGCATAGTTGAGCTTGTCGGCGGCAAGGTCGTCCCAGCTGGGCAGCAGGTCGTAGTCGTAGACCTCGTCGAGCGAGCTGGTGCGGTAGACGGTGCCGTTGATATAGGTGATCTGATCGATGGGCAGGCCCGCGTCGAGCGCATCGGCGATCTCGACGATCGCGTGCTCGCCCATGCCGTAGATGAGGATGTCGGCGCCCGAATCGAGCAGCACCGAGCGCTTGAGCTTATCCTGCCAGTAGTCGTAGTGGGCCAGGCGGCGCAGACTCGCCTCGATGCCGCCGATGATGATGGGGGCGTCCTTGAACGTCTGGCGGATGAGGTTGCCGTAGACCGTGACGGCACGATTGGGGCGGTGCCCCTCCTTGCCACCGGGGGTATAGGCGTCGGTGTGGCGGCGGTGCTTGGTCACCGAATAGTGGTTGACCATGGAGTCCATGTTGCCGGCACTGACGAGAAAGCCCAGGCGCGGCTCGCCGAGCACCGTGATGCTGGCGGGGTCGGTCCAGTCGGGCTGGCAGATGATGCCCACTTTGTAGCCGTGCGCGTCGAGTACGCGGCTGACGATGGCCATACCAAAGCTGGGGTGGTCCACGTAGGCGTCGCCACAGATATAGACGAAGTCGCACTGGTCCCAACCGCGCGCGTCCATATCGGCGCGGCTGACGGGGAGGAACTTATCGCGGCCCGGGCGCCAGGGGCGGGTGGGCGTCGCTTGGGAATGCTTGGCGCGGGCGACCGTGGCCTGCGCCTTGCCGCCGAGCTTTTGCTGCTGGCCCTGTTTGCCCTGCTGTCCGCGTTGGCTGTTCTGAGCGTGCTGAGGCTTTTTTGCCACGATCCCTCCCGGTGTCTGTATGCTGCACGTAATTGTAACCAGTCTTTTTGGGACGGAGCTAAAAAGACTGGTGGAGTACACGAGGCGTCGGGCGTCGGGTGTGGCGCCGCGCCCGCCGTTTGTTTCCAGACTGTGTATCTGCGCGTTGGGGAGCCCGTCTCGCGCGCATGCCATGTTGTCAATGGGTTACAGTATGAACGGCGGCTATGTTTCCGCCAACGCACGAGAGGGTCGTCAACAAGGAGGATGCACGACGATGCAACGTGCCAAGCAGATATCGGAGTCCATCGAGCTGGGCATCATCTTGGCGCTCGCCGGTGGCTTTATGGACGTTTATTCGTACATTGGGCGCGATCATGTTTTTGCTAACGCGCAGACGGGCAACATACTGCTGGTGGGCGTGAGCATCTCGGAGGGCAATTGGGCACTTGCGGGGCGCTACTTCTTCCCTGTGGTGTCGTTTGCCGTGGGCATTATGCTTGCCGACCTGGTACACGAACGGTTTGGCAGCGTGATTCACTGGCGCCAAGTGACGGTGTTCTTTGAAGCCGTCATCTTGCTGGGCGTGAGCTTTATCCCGGGCGGCAATTTCAACCTGCTCGCCAACTGCCTCACCTCGTTTGCCTGCGGCATGCAGGTCGAGAGCTTCCGCAAGATCCACGGTCACGGCATCGCTACGACCATGTGCATCGGCAACTTGCGCAACGCACTGCAAAACGTGGACGATTACATCATCACCCACAAGCGCGGCTTTTTGGAAAACGGCCTGCTGTACTTTGGCGTGATCTTCACCTTTGTGTTTGGCGCCGTGCTGGGCAACTGGTGCATCGAGCGCATGGGGCTGCACGCCATTGCGGTGGCGAGCATGCTGCTGTTTATCGCGTTTGCCATCATGTTTATCGATCGCGAACGCGACTTGCACAGGAAATGGGCCCGCATCGTAGCTGACTGGCAGACCACGAGTCTTAAGCGCTAAGGTGCATGTTCGTAACAACATTCAGGAGCCAGAAAAACTATCTAGCTCCTGAATGTTGTTACGAACTGCTTTTTGCGATTTATTCGAGATGCTCTTCAATCCGAGCCCTAAGAAGGGCAATGGCTGTAGGTATTCCAATTGCGGCGGCTAATTCGGCTTTATCCAAAACCTGTATGCTAAAGCACGATTGTTTTTCACATTGAAGGACGATAACTGAAGATAGCTTCACTTCCTGTTGGCTGAATATATCGTAATCTCCAAATAGGAAGTTACCTTTTATTGCGTAATTCGGTATGTTCGTTACGCACTTCATCTCAAGCCTGTTTAGACCATAATCGAACACCGCAACTTCCTTGTGTTCGATGATGAGCGCAACCCTGGGCATGTTGCTAAAGCCACCGTCGACGACAGTGAAGAGTTTTTCATTCGCATCGTCATAAACGGTATATTTAAGACTCGATAGCTGTCCTAGTGGACCCGTGAACCCATGTCTTTTGATGTTGAGGTTGTCTCCCGCTGGGTTGATGAGAGCCAGAGTATGCGGATAAGGATTACCTTCAATTGAGATTCGATATTCGTTTGTAGCCGTCTTGCTCGATTTAGGACCAGTAGCCATTACGCGTCATCGCCTCGATCGAATTGGAACCGTCTTCTACTTCGTGCGGAGAATTGCGCTGTACGTTGCGGTACATGCAGCTGCAATAACCGCATGGGCAATTTCTAACAAAATGAATGACGCTATTTGCTGCATGCATTTTATTTACTATAAAGTATCCTTTTATAAACGTATTGTTAAACATATATTGCTAAAACAGAAACAATTTATAGACTGAGTTGGTCGTATTCTTTGGGCGATTGCTCCTATAATCTAGCCTTCGCTGCTGTCGGGAGGGAAGGACTGGGGCTCCGTTATTATGTTGAAACGCTTTAACACTTTTGACGTTCTCACGCGTTTTTTGTTTCAAAAGCGTTAGGATGGAACTTGTAGCGCGGGGCGTAATGGGTGCCCCGCACACGATGAGAGGCTATCAATGGCTAATCGTTTCGTTCTCAACACCATCTCTTATCATGGTTCCGGCGCCATCAAGGAGATCCCCGGCGAGCTCCAGCGTCGCGGCTACAAGAAGATCTTCGTCTGTTCCGACCCCGATCTGGTCAAGTTTGGCGTTACCGCTAAGGTGACCGACGAGCTCGACGCCGCCGGCATCGCTTGGAGCCTCTACTCCGAGATCAAGCCCAACCCCACTATCCAGAACGTCAAGGACGGCGTTGAGGCCTTCAAGGCCGCCGAGGCTGACGCTATCGTGACCATTGGTGGTGGCTCCTCCATGGATACCGCCAAGGCTATCGGCATCATCATCAACAACCCCGAGTTCGCCGATGTCCGCAGCCTCGAGGGCGTTGCTCCCACTAAGAATCACGCCGTATTCACCATCGCCGTGCCGACGACCGCCGGTACCGCTGCCGAGGTGACCATCAACTACGTCATCACCGACCCCGAGAAGGTCCGCAAGTTCGTGTGCGTCGACACCAACGACGCCCCCGAGGTCGCCGTCGTCGACCCTGACATGATGGCCTCCATGCCCGCCGGCCTTACCGCTTCCACTGGCATGGACGCTCTGACCCACGCCATCGAGGGCTACACCACCAAGGGCGCCTGGGAGCTCTCCGACATGTTCCACTTTGAGGCTATCAAGCTGATCAGCGAGAACCTGCGCGACTCCGTCGCCGAGGCCAAGTCCGGCCAGCCCGGCTCCGGCCGTGAGGGCATGGCTCTTGGTCAGTATGTCGCCGGCATGGGCTTCTCCAACGTTGGCCTGGGCATCGACCACGCCATGGCTCACACCCTGTCCGCTCACTACGACACCCCGCACGGCGTCGCTTGCGCCATGCTGCTGCCGATCGCCATGGAGTTCAACAAGCCGGTTTGCGCTGAGCGCCTGGCCAAGGTTGCCGTTGCCATGGGTGTTGACATCACGGGCATGAGCACCGACGAGGCTGCCGACGCCGCCATCGCCGCCGTCAAGCAGCTCTCCGCCGACGTGAACATCCCGCATGTCTGCGAGGCCATGAAGGCCGACGAGATCGAGGTCCTGGCCAAGGACGCCATGGCTGACGCCTGCTTCCCGGGCAACCCGCGCGAGGCGACGCTCGACGACGTCATCGAGCTCTTCAAGAAGATCTGCCCGGCTGCCTAACCTGGTTCGGCGGGCCCCGCCCGTTAGCCCCAGAATCGTCCTCGGACATGTCGGAGGCCCCGCTGCGCACTACGTGCGGCGGGGCCTCCTTCTGTCCTGCGGAAAGATTCTGGGGCTAACGGGCGGGGCCCGCCGGCTCGTTGTCGTGGCGGGCGCTGTTCGGAAGAGCTCGATGGGTCATCTCGCTGGGTAAATATTTGTGCGTGATGGTATCGTTGTTGGGGCTTTTACTGATTACGGGATGTTGACTTTGGAGTTGTGGATGGTGTCCCAAATGGATTCTACGCTTGGTTTTATTACTGACCAGCTTAAGGCGCTGACTTCTATTGCCTCGCCTACGGGCTTTACTCGTGCGGCGACTGATTATCTGATGGAAACCCTGCGCGATATGGGCTTTGAGCCCGAGCGCTCCAATAAGGGCAATGTGCTGGTTGAGCTCGGCGGCGAGGGTGAGCCGCTCGTGTTGGCGAGCCATGTCGACACGCTTGGCGCCATGGTGCGATCCATTAAGGACAATGGCCGCCTGCGTCCGACGACGCTCGGTGGGCACCAGTGGTCCACGGCCGATGGTGAGAACTGCACCGTCTACACGCGTGGCGGCAAGGTCTACACAGGCGTGGTCCTCAATACCGAGCCTTCGGCGCATGTGGCCGATGAGCCGGTCAAGGCCATCGAGAAGAACATGGAGATCCTGCTCGACGAGAACGTTGACAGCAAGGACGATGTGCTCGAGCTGGGTATTCAGACTGGCGACATCATCGCTATGGATCCGCGCACCATGGTGACGGAGAGCGGCTACATTAAGAGTCGCTTCCTTGACGACAAGCTGTCGGCGTCGATTCTGCTGGGCTTGGCGCGTGCCGTCGCCGCTGGCGAGGTGACGCTCTCGCGCAAGGTGTCGCTGCTCTTTACCGTGTACGAGGAGGTCGGTCACGGCGGTGCCTTTGTGCCGGCCGACACGCGCGAGATGATCAGCGTGGACATGGGCTGCGTGGGCGACGACCTGGGCTGCACCGAGCGCATGGTTTCGATTTGCGCCAAGGATTCGGGTGGCCCCTACAACTACGATCTGGTGACCACGCTGTCCAATATCGCGCGCGAGCTTAAGCTCGATTACGCCATCGATGTGTACCCGCATTACGGTTCCGACGTCGAGGCCACGCTCTCGGCCGGCTACGACATTCGCCATGGTCTGATCGGCCCCGGCGTGTACGCGAGCCACAACTACGAGCGCAGCCACATCGACGGCGTGCGCAATACCTACGAGCTGGTTCGCGCCTACGTTCAGCGCTAGGGGAGCAGCTTGCGACTCGGCTGACCAATCGCTAAGGCCCGATTTCTCGGGCCTTTTTTCACTTTGGGTTGTTTAGTATTATGATGTCTGTAATCTATTAACTAAACGTGTAAATTACTTAACGAGGTGATGCGGTGTATGGACACGTCTGAGTACTTGTCTATGGGTGATGCTGCCCGCCTGTTGGGCGTTACGAAAGCCCGCATATCTCAACTTGCCGCATCGGGGACGCTTGTGTGCGATATTGTGGGCGGCCGGAAGATGGTCGAGTACAATTCTGCGATTGCCTACCAAAAGGTCCGCAAGCGAGGACGCCGTCCTGCGGCCGATGTTGGACGCAAGTTTACGCTGATGTCGGCCGACCATGAGGTCGCTCATGTCTCATTTGATCCGACGCGCGAGTTTCCCTTCGAAATCGCCGAGGTCCTCGATGCGCAACGAATGCCGTTTGGCACATGCTCGAGCTCTTCTCCTGCGGTGAATAAGCGGGAGCTCAACGCGTGGTGGGGGCATCGGTCGGTGCCCGATGTTCGCCCCGGGCTTATCTCGCGCTACCGCGAGCTGGGAATTGTCAACGGCGTTGAGGCGCCGGTTCAGTGCCTGGGCCTATCGCTTTCGGATTGCTATTGGCTGCGGCCGGCAGAATGCGACGGGCTCGAATGGCGAAACCTCAATTACTTCGAGAATGATTTTGAGCGATCGGCGCCCGAGGGGCGTTCGGGTTGGCTGGAGGGCATCGGTCTTAAAAATCCGGATAACACGTCCGAGGGCGAGCTCCCTAAATCGTGGATGATCCGAAACGGCATTCGCGTCTTGGCTAAAGGGTGCGGGATGGACGATCAGCGTCCCTTTAACGAGGCGGTTGCAACGGCTCTGCATCGTCGCTTGCTGTCGGAGGGGGAGTTTGTTCCTTACACGCTTGAGCGCATGTTCGATGGCTCCGTGTGCCTGTGCGAGGATTTTCTTGACGGCCGCGAGGAATACGTTCCGGCTGTTTACGTTAAGAATGCCCTTGGTGGCCAGCGGGGAAACTCGACATACGATCGTTACTGTTGCTATCTCGGCAAGCATGGAGCTGATGAGGCCGTTGTGAGAAGGTCCATGTCGCAGATGATTGTCTGCGATGCCCTTTTGGCCAACAGTGATCGCCATTGGCGAAACTTCGGCATCATCCGCAACGTCGATACCCTGGAGGTAAGGCCTGCTCCGCTGTTCGATAGCGGCAACTGCCTGTGGTATAACGTGCCAACCGCTGCGCTCGTAGCTGGGGAGTTTGGGTTTTCCGCTAAGCCGTTTGGGCCCGACCCTTCCGTCCAGCTGGCGCTTGCGGACTCGCTCGATTGGTCCGATTCATCGCGGCTCAACGGATTTGTTGATGAGGCGATCGAGATTCTTTCGCAGAGCGAATGGGCCACGGCGGAGGGCCGGCTCGAGGCCATTCGCCGCGGCCTCGAGCGTCGCGTAATCGAGGTTAGTGCCGCTGTTGAGGTACTTCGACACGTGCAGCGATAAACCCGCGGCTACTTAAGTGCGCCGGTCACGGTGCCGCCGCCCAAGACGACGTCGCCGCGATAGACTACAACGGCCTGACCGGGGGCGATGGCTCGTTGCGGCTCGTCAAAAGTTAGCAACATTTGTCCGTCGGCGCCACGTGTAAGGGCTGCTGCCTGGTCCTTTTGACGGTAGCGGTACTTGGCGCCCACGTGAATGCCGCCGGACGTGAGCTCCGCTTCCATGCGGTCGGCGGGGGCGCTCCAGATCCAGTCGTTGGCCGTGAGCGCCGTGGCCGTCAGGTCCTCGGCCTCGCCCAGATGCACGGTGTTGTCGGCGGCATCGACGCCCGTCACATACACGGGATGCGCCATCGCGACGCCCAGGCCCTTGCGCTGGCCGATGGTATAACGCAGTGCGCCGTTGTGGCGTCCGACCACGCTGCCGTCGCGCCATACGATATCGCCCGGTGTAGCGGGATGTCCGCAGCGGCGCTCGATATAGCCCGCATAGTCGCCGTCCGCGATAAAGCAGATGTCCTCGCTTTCGGCCTTCTTGGCGTTGGCAAAGCCCTGTTCGGCGGCAATGCGGCGCACATCGTGCTCCTTGTCCAAGCCTGCCAGCGGAAAGATCGTGTGCGCCAGGCGTTCCTGCGTAAGCGAATACAAAAAGTAACTCTGGTCCTTTTTGGGATCTTCGCCGCGATATAACTGCCAGGTGCCGTCTGCCGCCTGGCTTGTTTTGGCGTAATGTCCCGTTGCGATGTAGTCGCAGCCCATGTCCAGCGCCGCATCGAGCAGCGCGCCAAACTTAATGTGGCGGTTGCAGATAATGCACGGATTGGGTGTCAGTCCTTCCTGGTAGGCGTTCACAAAGCGCTCGATCACGTTGCGGTCGAAGGTCTGCTGCAGGTCGAGCACATGATGGGGTATCCCCAGGCGCTCGGCGACGGCCTTTGCATCGGCGATGTCGCGGTCGACCTTGCTCATACCCGTGACGTGATCGGGCGCGGGACAGGTGAGGCGCATGGTGGCGCCGACGCATTCGTAGCCCTGGCTTTTGAGCAGGTACGCGGTCACGCTGGAATCGACGCCGCCGCTCATGGCGACGAGCACGCGCTTGTTGTGCATGGGGAGGTTCTCCTTGGTGGCATGTGGCCAAAAAAGAAAAGCGGCGCGGGAGGCTGGTTCCGCGCCGCAGACATTGTAACAAGTTCGGACGTCTCGTGGGGCGCCCTGATGGGATGGGCTCAGGCTGCCGGGAGAGAGGAGACCGGTTCGTCCTGGGCTCAACCTACGGGCGACGGGCCCTTAGTCCTGGAAGAGCGCCGTGGACAGGTAGCGCTCGCCGGTGTCGGCAAGCAGGGCCACGATGGTCTTACCCTCGTTTTCGGGGCGCTTGGCCAGCTGCAGCGCGGCCCACACGGCGGCACCGGACGAAATGCCCACGAGCACGCCCTCCTTGTGGCCCACGGCGCGACCGGTGGCAAAGGCGTCGTCGTTCTCGACGGGAATGATCTCGTCGTAGACCTGGGTGTCGAGGACGTCGGGCACAAAGCCGGCACCGATACCCTGGATCTTGTGCGGGCCGGCCTGGCCCTTAGAGAGCACCGGGGAGGTGGCGGGCTCGACGGCGACGACCTGAATCTCGGGGTTTTGCTCCTTGAGGAACTCGCCCACGCCGGTCACGGTGCCGCCGGTGCCGACGCCGGCGACGAAGATGTCGACCTTGCCGTCGGTGTCGTCCCAGATCTCGGGGCCGGTCGTGGCCTTGTGAATGGCGGGGTTGGCGGGGTTTACAAACTGGCCGGCGATGATGCTGTTGGGGGTCTCCTTCTGCAACTCTTCGGCCTTGGCGATAGCGCCCTTCATGCCTTTGGAGCCGTCGGTGAGCACGAGCTGCGCACCGTATGCCTGCATCAGCTTGCGGCGCTCGACGGACATGGTCTCGGGCATGGTGATGATCACCTTGTAGCCGCGGGCGGCCGCCACCGAGGCGATGCCGACGCCGGTGTTGCCGCTCGTGGGCTCGATGATGGTGTAGTCGCCGCCACGCACGAGCTTGCCTGCCTTCTCGGCCTCGTCAATCATGTTCTTGGCGACGCGGTCTTTAACGGATCCGGCGGGGTTGAAGTATTCCAGCTTGACGAGCACGCGGGCCTTGAGGTCCTCATCGGCCTCAAAGTGGGTGAGCTCCAGGAGCGGGGTGTGGCCGATAAGCTGATCGATGGACGTGTAAACCTTGCTCATGATGAACCTCCAAAGTGTTCAAATGACTGGATACCGTGTGGTTTTACGGTGTGTCTAGCAGCTAAACCCACAAACCTTATAGGTTGTTCGTTTTGCTGTTGGCAAGCATAGTAGACAGTAAAGCCTAGTAACGCAATAGGAAATAGAAGATTATTGCGAGTCGATTAACCATCTTGACGGGAATAGGTATTTTCAAAACCAATTTTTCGGCTAGAATTTCTACGAATTAAAAGACCGAAAGGCAGCTATATATATGTTGGTTTCCACAAAGGGCAGATATGCCCTGCGCGTTATGGTCGACCTGGCCGAGCACCAGGCGACAGGCCGCATCCCGCTTAAAGAGATTGCGGCGCGTCAGGGTATTTCGGAGAAGTACCTCGAGAATATTCTGGCTACGCTCGTGCGCGCCAACATGCTCTCGGGCATGCGCGGCAAGGGCGGCGGCTATGTGCTCACGCGCCCGCCCGAGCAGTACACGGTGGGCGAGATCTTGCGCCTGACCGAGGGCAGCCTGGCGCCGGTCGCCTGCCTGGATGGCGACTGCAAGGGTTGTTCGCGCTCTGACGAGTGCCCCACGCTCGACGTGTGGAAGAACCTGGACAAGCTTATCAACGACTACCTCGACGGTGTGACGCTCGATCAACTTGTCGCTCCCAACGAAGGCTACGACTACGTGATCTAGCCCACCTGCCATTTGGGGACGGGGTGGAAATGGCAGATTCTCTCGCCCTTTGAGACTTGGCAAATAAGAAGGCCGCCCATTTTTGCGATGGGCGGCCTTCGTTTTGGGCTGTTGAGACGGGCGCGGCCGGAATGGCCGTTTTAGCCCTCGGCGATGCTGTCGAGGATGCTGCGCATGATGGACACCAGGATGCTGCCCATAAAGGCCGATCCAAAGCTGGCGATGGAGATACCCGCGCCCAGCAGATTGACCGACAGATAGCTGGCCAGCTCGAGCATAAAGCTGTTGACTACGAGCTGAAAAATACCCAGCGTAATGATCGTGAGCGGCAGCGAGATGACCGTCAGGAACGGCTTGACGAGCGAATCGACGATGTTCAGGAACAGTCCCACGAAGGCGAAACAGACCCAGGCCTCGGCAAAACCGAAGGGCTGGATGCCGGGAACGAGGAACGTGGCAATCGCGATGGCGATCGAGGTAAAGAGCCAGTTAAGCATAAAGCGCATGGTGTGAATCCTTTCTTGCGCAGGGTGCGTCGGTGTCGCGTGAAGCGGTTTGCTGCGGCAGCTTGGACGGCCGCTCGGGTGTGCCGCCTTGTTCGGCCGCCCATTGTCTCAGATATTCGTGGAGCTTACGTGCGCATTCGGTTTCAAAACGGCGTTCGTCCTAGAAAATGCGCCGCTGGCAGAGAGTTTTGTCGCTTTAGTTTGGTGGTGTGCTAAACTGCTACGGGCAAAAGCCACACGCGTTGCCCTATTGCATAGAACGGGCGAACGATGCCCGATGTCAGTATCAACTTCGATGCCTTTTGGCGGGTTTGGCGGTGATCGATGAATATCGAGAACATGTTTGACAAGCCTGATGTCAAGCAGCTGGTCCACGCATTTAGTCTTTTGGATGACGAGAAGGATATCCAAGCGTTTTTGACCGATATCTGCACGCCGCGCGAGATCTGCGATCTATCGCAGCGTCTGCAGGTTGCGCGTTATCTGGATGAGGGCGAGCCTTATGTTGAGGTTCAGGCCCGCACCGGCGCTTCGTCCACTACGGTGAGCCGCGTTTCAAAGGCACTCAACGGCGAGTACGGCGGCTATCGCAAGATCCTCATCAAACTGGAGGATGGCGAGTAGGCCAGCGGCAACAAACGAATCAGCCGGAGCCGCCCCTTCGGGGGCGGTTTTTATGTGTCGAAATTGATCCCTTGGGGACGGAGGAAAACGGATCATCGAGGGGATCTGGTGCATTGGGGGCAGGTTGTCCGTGCGGGCGGGTAGGATAGATGTGTTGAATATTGCGAACAGTTTGAGTGGAGGACCATGCCTGTTCGAATCTATACCACTAATGCCGGCACGGATTTGAGCGATGCCGAGGCGGCGCTGCTGGCCGACCTGGTTGCCCGCCACGGGCGCGCTGTTCTGTTGGCGCCAACATTTGCCGAGCTCGACCTGTGCCGCCATGATGCGGCAGAAGCCGGGGCTTCGCTGGGCATCGACTACAAGACGCCCACATCGTGGCTCCGCTCGCTGTGGGAGCTTATGGGCGATGGCCGCAGCTTTGTGGATAACCTTCAGCGCCAGATGCTGTTCTCGGACATGATCGACCGCCGCGACGACGCTGCTCTGCAGCCGCTCTCGCGCAGCCAAGGCACGGTACGCATGCTTGCGCGTATGGCCCGCGACGTGTTGCCGGGCGTGGTGGGGACGGGCGACGAACGCCGTCGCGATGCCGCCGCTCGGCCCGAGCCCAAAAGCGACGCCGAGGCCCGCGTGTTCGAGCTGTTGAGCGCCTATGCGAGTGGCTTGGATCGTCGAGACATGGTTGAGCCCTGCGAGGCGGCTGACCTTATGGCCGAGGTGCTGACAGACAACCTTCCGGCGTGCACCCGCACCGTCTGCGTGCGTGGGGTCACGTCGTTTACGCATAGCCTGCTCGAGCTGTTGTCGGCCGTGGCGAGCAGCGGGGGAGAGGTTGTCGTGCTGCTCGCTTGCGAGCAGGCGGCGATGCGCGAGGACCTGGCTGCCGCCTTTGATGCCCGCGGTGTGCTGTTTGAGGCCGCCCCGTTGGGGGAGGACGCCGGCGCGTCCGAGACCGCTTCTGCGCCTGTTGCTCAGCCTTTTTTTATAGAGGTGGCCGGCCCCCATGCCCGCGCCCGCGCTTATGTGGATGCTCTCGAGAACCTGGTCGCGGCATGTGAGGAGTCCGTGTCGCGCGACGGCGCCGCGACGAACGCCGACCCCGCGCGCGTGCTCGTGGTTTCCGCCCGGGCGCCCCAGCTGTTCGGCGAACTCGCTGCTCGTTTGGCGGCGCGTCACATTGCGGCCGAGACGACTGAGTTCACGGCGTTTTCCCAGTCCATCGCGGGCAGGCAGTTTACGGCGCTCGCCAACCTGATCGAGCGTATGAAAGCCGCCGACGAGGGCACCGCTTCCAAGACTGAGTGGTGGCCCGCGCCGGAGCTTACCGACTGGATCTACAGTCCGCTTTCGGGCGCTGATGCCGTCAATGCCCGTACCTTCGATAAGAATATGCGTCTCTCGCGCAGCAAGACTACCGCGGGCGTCAAGAGCCTGCTGCAGAGCGTTCAGGGCCAGGTGAGGGGCGCGCGCAAGGCGACGAGCGACGATAACTGGTTTAAGAACGTACCGTGTGTGGTCTCGGACGTGTTCCAGGCGCTGTGGCGTGACAAGCCCGTGACGGCGCTTAAGGCCATGCTTGCCGTTGCCGAGGCGTTGCCCGATCGCGCTCTAGGCGGCCTTGACGGCCAGGCCCGTCGCCAGGCAGAGACGGCTTTGCTGCGCCATGCCATCGACATCCTTATGAACGATGCTCGCGCGCTCGACGTGTCGCAGGCCGCGACCGTGCCGGTTCTCGACGGCGTTCGAACCAAGGTGGACAAGCGCAGTACCGCCTACGATTACGAGACCTATGAGGTCGATCGCACACCACGAGCACAAGTGCGCTTCGCGTCGCTTGCCGATGCGTCGGTTCTTCGCCCTGGCAGCTACGATGCCGTGCTGTTTGCCGATGTCGACCTGGACGGCTATCCGCTTTCGCACGAAGAGGGCCCGCTTGCCACGTTGACAGCCGAGCTGCGCCGCGACGGCGTGTCTTTGGAGCCCGCTGCCCTGCTGCGCGTGCGCTTTGGCCGTGCGATGCAGGCGGCGAGCGGTCCGGTCGCGCTCGCCCGTGTGACGCACGATCGCCAGGCACGCGAGTGCTACCCGGCAGCCGTATGGACCGAGCTGTGGGCACATGCCGAGGCCGCTGGCGCTGCCAAGCCCATGCGCGTGGGCGAGGGCGATATCATCGCCGACTTTGATCCCGCGGCAGGTGAAGGCCTCAAGCGCGAGCGCGTGACCTGTGAAGCCCCTCAGCATCTGAGTGCCGAGGCCGTGCCGTATTTGGTCCTGCGCCGTCGCGATGGCGAGGGTGAGGACGCGCCGCTCGTGCCGCGTCTGACGTCCGCCTCGCAGATCGAGGCCTATTCGACCTGCCCGCTATGCTGGTTCGTCTCGTACCGCGTGAAGCCCCAGTCGATCGACGCGGGCTTTGGCAACATGGAAAAGGGCAACTTTGTCCACGACGTGCTGGAGCATCTGCATGCCCGTCTGCCCCAAGAGGGCATGGAGCGCGTGACGCCCGAGAATCTGCCGCGCGCACAGGAGCTGCTGCGCGAGGTCTTTGACGAGACGTTGACCGAGCACGCCGGCAAGCGAGGCACGGAGGGCCCGCTGGTGCCGCTCTCTGCGGTGGAGGAGCGCCAGGTTGCCGAGATCTTGCCGCAGTTGGAGGGCGTGCTAGCCTACGAGTCCGAGGCGCTTGCCCCCTTTGCCCCGCGTTACCTGGAGTTCGCCTTCAATGAGCTCAAGGTCGAGTATGCCGGTTGGCCGCTTGGCGGGCGCATCGACCGCGTGGACGTGGACGCCGAGAATCGTGCCGTGGTGATCGACTACAAACATCGCACGGGCGTTGAGGAGTTTAAGCTCGCCGACCCTACGGTGCGCGACGAGGAATCGGGCATGGCGCCCATCGACGATCCGCGCTGGTTGCCGTCACATACCCAAACGCTCATCTACGCCCAGGCCATGCGCCGGGCGCTGGATTTGGACACCCGCGCGGCGCTCTACTTTTCGACCAAGGGCGGCAAGTCGGCGTTGCGCGGTGCCGCGAGCGCCGAGCTGCTCGAGGAAGAGCGCGGCGACGGTCGCATCCCGGGCCTTAAGAAAGGTTTCCCCGGCGAGGGTGGCAGCATGGACTTCGATGCCCTGCTCGATCGCGTGGAGGCCGGCATCGCCGAGCGCCTGCACGAGCTCGAGGCGGGCAACGTTGCCGCCGTCGACCCGACGTCGGCTCAGGCCGCGCATGCGCGCTGCTCGTATAACCACGAAGGAACGTTTGTAAGGAGGGACGTGTAGACCATGGATCTTTCGACCTTGATGCCGCAACAGCTGCAGATCGTCAAGACGCTCGACCGTCCGCTGTTTGTTTCGGCGGGCGCCGGTTCGGGCAAGACCTTTACCCTCACGCGCCGCATCGTCTACGCGCTTTCGCCCGAATCCGGTCCGTTCGTCGAGCATCTTGACCAGGTGCTCGCCATCACCTTTACCAAGGACGCCGCGGCAGAGATTCGCGACCGCGTACGCCGCGCGCTCATCGACGAGGGCATGGACGAGGAAGCCCTGACCGTCGACGATGCGTGGATCTCGACCATTCACGGTATGTGCTCGCGTATCCTGCGCGCGCACGCGCTGGAGCTGGGCATCGATCCCGAATTCACGGTGCTCACCGATACCGATGAGCTTATGGATCAGGCTGTCGAGCATGTGCTGGGGCGCGCGACGGCGCCCGATGCCGCGCCTGAGCTCGCCGCCTCGCTTAAGGCCCTCTACGCTTGGTATCCCATGGCGGGCGAGGGCGGGCCGTTTGGCGCCGGTACCACCATCAAAGGCCTGGTGCGCGACCTGCTGGAGCTATCGAGCCAGCTGCCGGGTGGCATGGACGATGTGCGCGTTGCGCGTGGCCAGGCCGACACCTCGGCGCTTGCCGATGCCTATCGTGCGGCGCTGGGCGCGAGCAAGGCCACGACCGAGAAAGCGCAGGTGGCACTCGACGCCATCGACGCGTTTGAGGCGAGCGGCAAGACCATGGAGGATGTGGCGCGACTCATGATGTCGTGCAGCATGCCTCGGGCGAGCAAGGCGTTTCCTAAGGAGCAGGTGGAGCTACTCAAGGCCGAGGCAGCCGATGCGTTTATCAATATTGTGCTTGCTTGCGGCGGTCCCGCGCTCGATGCACTGGTGGGGCTTGCCCGTGCCGTAGAGGCGGAGTACCGTGCGCTCAAGGCCGACCAGTCCGCGCTCGATAACAATGACCTGCTGCGCATGGCGTACGAGGCGCTGCGCGACTACCCGGCTATTCGAGCTGCCTATGAGGGCCGCTTTAAGATGGTCATGATCGATGAGTTCCAGGATACCGACCAGATGCAGGTCGATTTGATCCGTTACCTGACGGGCGCGGGGGAGCGCGCGCTGTGCACCGTAGGCGATGCGCAGCAGTCGATCTACCGCTTCCGTGGCGCCGAGGTCGAGGTATTCCGTCGCCAGGAGCGCAAGGTGGGTTCCTCTGCTGCGCCCGAGACCTCCGTCGCATCCGACGCCCCTGCTGGCGAGCTCGTCAAGCTCGTGCGCAACTTTCGCAGCCACGACGAGGTGCTGCGTTACGTGGCACGCGTCTTTGACGGCGATACCGGTGGTTTGATGCAGGGGTTCTTGGATCTTGAGCCGAGTGACGATCGCGAGGATAAGCTCAAGGCAAAGGCTTCGCGCCGCCAGGCGCTGCTCGTTGCCGGCGGCAGCACGCAGGAGCGAACGCAGGCGAAAGCTCGTGCGATTGCGGAGCGGTTCCAAGCGCTCGTTAAAGCGGGCCAGCCCCAGGGCAGTATGGTGCTGCTGCTGGGGCGCATGACCAATGCCGACGTCTACGCCCAGGCCTTCCGCGACCAGGGACTCGACTGCGTGATCGCAGGCGGTTCGGTCTTTGCCCAGGCAGCCGAGGTGCAGACGGTGCGTGCCCTGGTGTGCGCGCTTGCTAACCCGGCCGATACGGCGCAGGGTCTTATGCCGCTGCTGGCCTCACCGATGTTTGCGCTCGGCGCTCAGGAATTCCTGGCGCTGGCGACCAAGCTGGACGAGCAGACGGGGGAGACGTCGCGCCGCAACATCGATGCTGGCATCATGAGCGATTCCGATGTGCCCGGCTTGCAGGGCTTGCCACTGGTGACGCGCGCCCGCGAGGTGCTGCGGTATGCGCTTCGTCGCGTGGGCCGCGATTCGTTCGCGGCGATCGCGCGCGACGTGGTCAACGCTTCGGGCTGGTTTGTGCGTCTGGCGCAGCGCGGCCCCGAGGGCAAGGCCATTGCTGCCAACGTGCTCAAGGCGCTCGACGCCGTGGCCGAGGCGGAGGCCGAGTTCGGTAACTCGCCGCGCTCCATCGCGCTTGCCTTCGATCGCTTCCTGGCGGGCAAGGAAGCCCCGGGTGCCCTCAACGAGGAGGGCGACGGCGCGGTACGCATCATGACGGTGCACGCATCCAAGGGCCTGGAGTATCCGGTCGTGGCGGTTGCCGAGTGTTTTGGCGTGCGCAAATCGTCCGGTGCGGCACAGATGGGTCGCGTCGATGGCGGTGCTCAGGTTGTGGCGCTACCGGCACGCTTTGACGGCGTTAAACTCGCGGACGGCACGTTCGTAAAGGGCGACGACGTTAAAAAACAGTTTGAGCACGCGTTTAAGGGCAAGGGCACGTCACTGTGGCTTTCTCCGGAGCTCATGGAGGATGTCTGCGCGACGGGCTCTCCCGCCGAGGCATTTGCCCGCCTGCGCAACGACGACCTGCAGCTTTCGCTCGAGGAACGGGCCCGCTTGCTCTACGTCGCCATGACGCGTGCGCGCGAGCTGGTGATCTTGGCGATGGATGCCGGCGTGAGCCGTGGCAAGGTGGCGGCGCCGACCTTCGACGTTGAGACCGATCTGACCTACGACGTGCTGCGCCGTATTTTGCCGACCGACGCTCTGGACATGCCGCAGCTCGATGCCGACCGCCTGGTGTTCGACAACTCCCAGCCGGGCGACTACGAGCTCATTTCGCTCGCGGACTTTTCCTTTGGCGAGCAGGCGTTTGAGGCCAACGCTTCACTGGATGCCGAGGGCAGGCTTGTCCGCGGCGATGCGGAGGCGGAGGGTGCCGATGTAGATGCTCGCGCCGCCGTTCCCGGTCCTGCCGACCCCGAGCCCGATTCGTTTGAGCTTGTGTATCCCCAGGCGGTGGGCGTGCGCATGGGCACCTGCCCGTATCCGGAGCGCGATTCGTACAGCTACTCGTCAATTGCCGCGGCGCTGCATGCCGAGTCCGAGGACCGTGCCGCCGAGGCACGCGTGCCCATGGACGAGGCCGGCGATGATGCGGAGTCGGATGGCTCGGAAATGACCGATGCAGACGCGGCTGCTGTCGAGCCCGCCGGCAATCCTCTGGCCTTGGGTTCGGCCTTCCACGCCGCCTGCCAGTGGCTCATCGAGATGGGTGCCGATGCGCTGCCCGCTGAGCGTGCCGACGCCCTGGCTCGCCTGTGGCACCTGACGCCAGAACAGCGCGAGCGCTTCGATGTCGCTCTGGAGCGCTGGCTCAAGTCGTCGGTTCGTGCCGAGCTGTTCGCGTGGCCGTGCGTTCGCGCCGAGGTGCCGTTCTTCTCGCTGGGCTGCGAGGACGAGGACATCGCCCGCTACGGTGCATATGCCGAAGGCGCCATCGATGCTTTGGCAACCGACCCGGCCGATCCGTCGCGCGCGCTGGTCATTGATTACAAGACGGGTGGCACGTCGGATGAGACGCCGGAACAGCTGCTCGAGAAGCACGCCCTGCAGGCGCGCGTCTACGCCGACGTGTTGCACAAGGCGGGCTTTGAGGCCGTGACCGTCAAGTTCGTCCGCGTGGAGCAGCCTGATCCAACCATCTTCGTCGAACCCGCCGAACCTCAAGTAGTCACCTACAATCTCTAGCCCTCAGATAACTTGCGGTGGAATACGGACTGTTTTGGCCAAAAAAGCCGCCAAACAGTCCGCATTTCACCGCAACTGCAAGAGGAGCCGTGTGGGTTTGGCTAGGTTCGGGTGCTGTCCACGCCGTGCGGTAAAATCGTTCAGTCAGAACACGAACCCGCATCGGAGCTCATCACATGGCATTCGTCCATCTGCACAACCACACTGTCTTCTCCATGCTCGACGGCGCAACCCGTATCCAGGATATGGTCAACCGTGCCGTAGAGCTGGGCATGCCCGCCGTCGCCATTACCGACCACGGCTACATGTATGGCGTGCCCGACTTGGCGCTGGCCTGCGACGCCGTCAACCACAACACGCCCGAGTACAAAACGTGGAGCCACGACAAGGCCTTCTTGGAAAAGGACCGCCGCGACGAGCTGGTGGAGCCCGATCCCGAGGCAAACCCGCGCGAGCATGCCCAGTACGTCAAAGACATGGCCATGTGGGACGAGAAGGGCAATATCGACGAGCTCAAGCCGCCCCTGGTCATTAAGCCCATCTTTGGCTGTGAGGTCTACTTTACGCCGGACGAGACGCTCGCCCGCGACCATAAGCCCGAGCTTTACCACATGATTCTTCTGGCCAAGGACCAGGAGGGCTACGTCAACCTGATGCAGACGGTCTCCGAGGCCGCTGTGCAGGGCTTTTACTACAAGCCACGCGTGACGCTCGACAACCTGCGCCGCCACGCCAAGGGCATGATCTGCACCAGCGCCTGCATCGCGGGCATCATTCCCAAGTACATCGACCGCGGTGACATGGAAGGCGCCATCAAGTGGGCCGAGACCTTCCGCGACACCTTCGACCCCGGCGACTTTTACATCGAGATCCAGGAACACGGCATCACCACCGACAACGGCCTGACCGACGAGCAGATGGACCGCACGCTCATCGACATTGCCAAACAGGTGGGTGTCAAGGTCATCGCCACCAACGACTTCCACTACCTGCGCCGCGAGGACGCGCCCGTGCAGGACGTCATCATGTGCATTGGCATGAACGCCAAGGTCGACGACCCCAACCGCATGCGCATGACCGGCTCGGAGTTTTACATGAAGACCGAGGAGGAGATGCGGGCGATGTTCCCGTATTGCCCCGAGGCCTGCGACAACACGCTCGAGATCGCCGACAAGTGCTACGTTGAGCTGGACTGGGACTCCATCATCCTGCCGCGCTTCCCGCTGCTCGATCCCGGCGAGACGCACGAGAGCCAGTTCCGCCGCGAGTGCGAGAAGGGCCTGCGCCAGCACTACGGCGACGATTGGGCCACGCGCGAGATCGGCGGCGTCAACATCAAAGAGCGCTTTGAGTACGAATATAAAGTCATTTGCGACAAGGGCTTTGCCGCTTACTTTTTGATCGTTGCCGAGTACGTGCAATGGGCCAAGGACAACGGCATCGGCGTCGGCCCCGGCCGTGGCTCGGCCGCCGGCGCTATCGTCGCCTACGCCATGAACATCACCGCGTTCGACCCGCTCGAGAACGGCCTGATGTTCGAGAGGTTCCTGTCCCCGCAGCGTACCGAGATGCCCGATATCGATATGGACTTCGACGATGAGCGGCGCCTCGAGGTCGTGGAGCACGTTCGCCAGCTCTACGGCCCCGAGAAGGTTACCCACGTCATCACCTACTCGACCATCAAGGCCAAGCAGGCCATCAACGACGCCGCACGCGTTCTGGACTACCCGGTCTATATGGGTCAGCGCCTGTCCAAGATGGTCTCGAGCGACCCCAAGGTCAAGCTCAAGCAGGTACTCGACAAGCAGCCCGGCAAAGAGGATTTGTTTAACCCCGATTTTGCCGAGGCCTATAAAAAGGACGACGACGCCCGCCGTATCATCGACACGGCGCTCTCGATCGAGGGCCTTACCCGTGGCGAGGGTGTGCACGCGTGCGCCGTTCTGATCTGCCGCGACCCCGTCAACGAGCACGTGCCCACCAAGCTCGACACCAAAGGCGGCGTCGAGATTACCCAGTACGAGGGCCATACCGTTGCCGACATGGGCCTGCTCAAGATGGACTTCTTGGGCCTGCGCACGCTGACGGTTATCTCCAAGGCCAAGGCCAACATTAAAAAGAACTTTGGCATCGACATCAAAGAGGAAGAGATCCCCTTTGACGACCCCGAGATCTTTAAGCTCATGGGCTCCGGTCACACCGCCGGCGTCTTCCAGGTCGAGTCCGCCGGCATGACGGCCACGATCAAAAACATGAAGCCCACCGAGTACAAGCACGTCGTAGCATTGATCGCCCTGTACCGCCCGGGCCCGTTGGGCGCCGGCATGGTATCGTCCTACATCAACCGTATGAACGGCAAAGAGCCGGCGGTCTCCTACGACGACCGCCTGGACGACATCCTGGGCGAAACCTACGGCACCATGGTCTATCAGGAGCAGGTTATGCTCATCTCCGTCGAGATGTGCGGCTTCTCCAAGGGCGAATCGGACTCGCGTATCCGTAAGCCCGTGGCTAAGAAGAAGATCAAGCTGCTCACCTCGACGGTGCTCCACTGGGAGGATGGCTCGGACGAGACCACCTACGACCACTGGATGAACGGCGCAATCAAGAACAACTACACGCGCGAGGTCGCCCAGAAGATTTGGGACGATGTTCTCGAGTTCGCGTCCTACGCCTTCAACAAGTCGCACTCCGCCGGCTACGCCATCCTGGTTATGCAGACGGCGTGGCTCAAGGCGCACTATCCGCACGAGTACATGGCGGCCGTTCTGACGTCCTACACGGGCAAGACCGACAAGATCGTGCACTACGTCTCGGCATGCCGTCACGACGGCATCCCCGTGCTTTCGCCAGATGTCAACGAGTCCGGTACCGAGTTCACGGCTACCAAGGAGGGCGTGCGCTTTGGTCTGGCTGGCATCCGCGGCGTGGGCACCGGCGTGGCGCAGGCGATTATCGCCGAGCGCGAGGCGGGCGGCCCGTTTAAGACACTGCACGACTTTGTCGAGCGCGTGGACTCCAGCCAGGCAAACCGCCGCGTGATCGAATCGCTGATCAAGGCAGGCGCCTTCGACTCCACGGGGTATCCGCGTCGCCAGATGATGCACTTTGTGGATAAGAACAACCCCGAGAACATCATCGATGCCGCGGTAAAGCGCCAAAAGGATCGTGCAAGCGGTCAGACGTCGTTCTTCGACATGTTTGGCGACGTTGAGGGCTCGGGCTTTGAGGTGAGCGTGCCCGATCCGGATGGCCAGGAGTGGGACCGCCACCTTAAGCTGAGCCAGGAGAAGGAGGTTCTGGGCATCTATGTCTCGGACCACCCGCTGCGCCCGTTTGAGTATGCACTTAGCAAAGCGCGCGACTTCTCGTTCTCGCAGATCGACACCGGCTACGAGGTGCAAAACCCCACGGGCGGTACCATCAACCAGGAGATTCCCGAGGGCAAGGCGCTGTGGTGGGCCGGTATGGTCTCGAGCGTGTCCAAGCGCGTGACCAAAAACGGCGATCCCATGGGTATCGTGCAGCTCGAGGACATGGAAGGCGAGGCCACGGTCGTGGTGTTCCCCAAGACCTACAAGGAGGCCGAGGGGTGCCTGTACGGCGAGGTCGATCCCGAGACCGGTGCACAGCTGTCCGATGCGTTTGTGCGCATTAAGGGCAAGCTCGAGCGCTCGGACCGCGGCGACCAGATCATCGCGCAGGAGATTGTGCCGCTGGAGCTTAGCGAGGAGAAAAACAAGCCCAAGGTCTTTGAGGTCATGGTGCCCAACAGCCGCTTTAGCCAGGGCAACATGGCGCGCCTGGCCACGGTGCTCACCACCAACCCGGGCGGCGACCGCGTGGAGATCTTTATCGAGCAGGTGGACGGGCGCGTGCTGCGCGCCGAGGTACCTGCCAAGGTCAACGCGCGCTCGATTCCGCTGCTGGCCGAGGCCAAGGCCATCGTGGGTAACCAAGGCAGAGTGACGGTGATCTAGGGGTGCCTTTGCTGGGGTAGCTAATTTGGGACGGGGCTATTTTAGCTACCCTTTGACTGACGGCGAATGAGTCGGGGTCGGAATGCGTCTCAACCGACATATGGGGGTAGCTAAAATAGCCCCGTCCCAAATTAGCTACCCTGTGTGGATTGGAGGAAGTGATGGCACAGGGGACGTTTGTGCAGGCGCTTCGGAAAGAGGCGGCGCTGAGCGGCACCTTTATGAAGGGGCGCTCGCTCATGCTCAACGGCGCCGTGCTGTCGATTGAGGACAGCGGCTCGCGCTTCTCCAAAAACGTGACGGTTGAGGGCTCGGTGCGCGGCTCGCGCGGCGACCTGTACAAGACGCGCGTGGCGCTCGACATGGACGAGCACGAGGTGATCGACTACGACTGCGATTGCCCCGCTGCCTATCGTTACCCCGGTATGTGCAAGCACGCTATTGCCACGGCTCTGGCGTATTTGGATGCCAGCGGCGCCGAGCCCGTCGAAGGTTTGCGCACGCCGGTCCGCGCGTTTACGGCGCAGTCGAAACAGCCCGCGCGCACCGCGCCCAAAGCGCCGGCCGTCAACCCCAACTTTCCCTTCCCAGCGCCCGTCCCCACGAGCCCGAGCCTCATGGCGGCGCTCTCCGATCTTTCGGACGCACGCATGGATGAGCTGGCGAGCATGCGCCGCAAGCTTGCCGGTGCCGTTGATCCCGACGCCCCCAAAGCGGCGTTGGAGCCCTCGTTGGTGCCGTACTACAATCCGCTGTTCGCCGACCGCTTTAGTTGGGCGCTCGAGTTTCGCATTCGCTGCGGTTCGGTGTCCTACGTGGTTAAGGATATCGACGGCATGGCCGACGCCTATGTCCGAGGCGGCACGTTCTCGTACGGCAAGAAGCTCACGTTTGTCCATACACCCGAAGCCTTCGAAGACGTGTCGACAAAGCTGCTCAACCTTGTTGTGACGACAGTTGCCTATCTCGATGACATCACAAGCTCGCGTTCGGCGTCGTACGACTTTGCCCGCAGCGGTTTTGTCGCCGAGCGTCAGTTGCCGCTGTCCGAGCATAGCATCGTATATGTGCTGGACCTGCTGCGCGGCCAGACCATCTCCTTTGAGCCCGCTTGGTCGCGGGGGACGACGACGCATCGCACCTATGACGTGGCGGTCGAGATGCCTCCGGAAGGGGAGGACGAGGCGCCGTCCAAGCACCCACCGCTCCTTGCCGCCAAAATCGCGCCGGCGGCTGGTGGCAGCTACGATTTGCGCCTGCCGGCCGATGCATACTGCTTTGTTTCGGGCGACGTTGCCTATCTGGTTGACACCCGCCGTGCGCGCCGTACCGATGTAGCGTTTGCCCAGCATGCGGCGCCGTTTCTATCGCGCTTGCTGCCCTGTCGCACGCCGGTCCATATCGCTGCCGGCCAGGTGGGGGAGTTCTGTCGTATGGCGCTGCCCATTTTGCGCGACTACACCGACCTTACCGCGCCCGCTGCGCTCGATACCGTGGCGCCCGAGCCGAGCTTTGCCATGGCGATCGGCGTCGACGATGGGCTCGTGACCTGCAAAGTTACGGTTACCTACGGCGACTGGTCGGCAGATCTCTTTAGCCTGGGCGCTCCGGGCAGCCCCTTCGAAGAGCAGCGCCCGGGCGTGCCGCCTCGCGACGAGGTGGCAGAGTTTCGCGTTATGGACACGGCGGCCCTGTACTTCGATTTCTACGAGGGCGGCCTGGCGTTTGAGGAACGCGATGACGCCCGCTTGTTCTGCCTGCTGACCGAGGGTCTGTCTGCCCTGTCCGAGCTGGGTGAGGTCATGCTCAGCGACCGCCTGCGCCAGATTTCGGTGCGCCCCGCGCCCAAGCTTTCGGTGCGTGCAACCGTCAAGAGCAACCTGCTCGACGTCGAGCTGGGCGCGAGCGGCCTTTCGGCCGCGGACCTTGCCGTCTATCTCGATTCGTACAAGCGTCATCAAACGTTTGCGCGCCTTACGTCCGGCGACATCATTCGCCTGGACGAGGGCGCCCGAGCCGCGTTTGGCCTCGCCGAGGACCTGGGTGTCGATGCCGTTGACCTGCTCGACGGCGTGTCGCTTCCCGCGTCGAGCACCCTGTTCGTCGATAGCATGCTCGCGCGCACGCCCGCGCTCGAGGCCGATCGCGACGCGGCGTTCCGCCGTACCGTCGAGCGCCTGGACACGCTCGGCAAGATGGACTTTACGGTGCCGGCATCGCTCAAGGCAACGATGCGCGGCTACCAGGTCGACGGCTACCAGTGGCTCGGCTCGCTCGAACACCTGGGCCTTGGCGGCATCTTGGCCGACGACATGGGTCTGGGCAAAACGCTGCAGATGATCGCGCACATTCTGGCGCGCGTGGAGGCGGGGGACACCAAACCAACACTCGTGGTATGCCCCGCGTCGCTCGTGTACAACTGGACTGCCGAGTTGGAGCGCTTTGCCCCCTCGCTTGATGCGTGCGCCATCGTGGGCGCCAAGGCTCAGCGTCGCGTGCAAATTGCCGGCGTGGCCGAGCATAACGTGGCCGTGACGTCGTATGACCTTATGCGCCGCGATATCGACGAGTACGTCGGGCAGGATTTTGCCCGCGTGGTGCTCGACGAGGCCCAGTACATTAAAAACCCGCTCACCCAGGTGGCGCGCGCCGCAAAACGCCTGCCGGCTGGCGTGCGCTTTGCCCTGACGGGCACGCCCATCGAAAATCGCCTATCCGAGCTCTGGAGCATCTTCGACTTTTTGATGCCGGGCCTGCTTGGCACGCGCGAATCATTTGCCAAGCGCTTCGAAAGCCCGGTCGAGCACGCCGAGGGCGACAGTGCCGCTCGCCTGCAGGCGCTCGTGTCGCCGTTTGTGCTGCGCCGCGTAAAGGAAGACGTGGTGGCCGACCTGCCCGAGAAGATCGAGGACACTGTCATGGCTCAGCTCACCGGCGAGCAGCGCAAGCTTTACCTGGCAAACCAGGACCGCATCGCCCAGCAGGTGCAGCACCGCGAGGCTGGGGAGTTTAAGAAGGACAAACTCAAGGTGCTCGCCGAGCTCACCAAGCTGCGCCAGATCTGCTGCGACCCGCGTCTACACTACGAGGATTACAAGGCGGGGAGCGCCAAGCTCGATACGTGTATGGAGCTCGTGCACGGCGCACTCGACGGCGGGCATCGCATCCTGTTGTTCAGCCAGTTTACGGGTATGCTCGATATCATCGGTAAGCGCTTGGCCAAGGAGGACATCGCCTTCCTTAAGCTCACGGGCGCTTCGTCTAAGGAGAGCCGCACCAAGATGGTCGCGCAGTTCCAAGCGGGCGAGGTTCCGGTCTTTTTGATTTCGCTCAAGGCGGGCGGCGTGGGCCTTAACCTGACGGCGGCCGACGTGGTCATCCACTACGACCCGTGGTGGAACGTGGCAGCGCAGGACCAGGCGACCGACCGCGCGCACCGTATTGGCCAGCAACATACCGTGACCGTGTACAAGCTCATCGCCAAGGACACGATCGAGGAGCGCATTATGCAGATGCAGGAGTCCAAGCGCGACCTGGTCAACAGCGTGCTCGGCGGCGACGGCATCTCGTCGGCGCTGTTTACCCGCGAAGATGTTCTGGCGCTGCTGGGCGGCGACGGGCGCTAACCCGCTCGGGTGGGGCCGCCAGGGTGGATAGCGCACGCTGCCCCATCGTCCCCGCCCGTTATGTGTTCATTTGCAATGCCGTGGATGGTTTGTCTGCCTTTGGGCATAAGAACCATCAAGAACATTGGCACGTCAGCAAAGGAGAACATCATGGCGAAATTCTTTAAGGACCCCGACGGTAAGCTCATTGCCGCCCTTGGCAACGACGTTGCAACCCCTGCCGGTTGCACGGAACTGACCGCAAACACTGAGGACGCGGCGCACGAGAAGCACGTGCCTGTTGTCGAGACCGAGCGCGACGGTCACGTGATTCGCGCACGCGTTGGCTCGGTCGAGCACCCCAGCCTGCCCGAGCACTATATTGAGTGGATCGCCCTTGAGGCCGAGGGCCGCTTAGAGGTCCATTACCTTGAGCCCGGCATGAAGCCCGCGACGTTTTTTGCCGGCGGTTCCAAGACCGGTACCGTCTATGCCTACTGCAACCTGCACGGGCTGTGGTCCGCGACGTTCTAGGAGCGCGCCCCCGCTCGGGGTATCATAGCTAGCATATGCACATGCGAGCGCCGACTGCATTATGCGGCCGGCGCTTTTACTACGACAACGATGGTTTACGACGGAAAGGGCTGAGCCATGAAGCTCGCGCTTGCACAGATCGATATGCGCCTGGGTGATATTGAGGGCATTTGCGGCCGCATCGAGGACCAGGCTCGTCTGGCCCACGAGCGCGGGGCGCGCGTGCTGTGCGTTCCGGCTCCGCTCTTTATGGGCGCCATGCCCGGTGGCCTGGTGGGCGCTGCCGACTTTGAGCACGACATGCTTGCCGGCTTGACTGGTGTCGCCGAGCGCATCCAGGAGCTTGACATGATCTGCATCGTGCCCGCGGCGGTTTCGTTTGAGGGCCAGCCGCTACTCGACTACATGATGCTCAAGGACGGTCATGTGGTGCCGGCGCGTTCGAGCATTGCCCTGCAGCGTGGCGAGAACAACGACACGCGTTGGGCGCCGCCGGTGTTCGACGTGGACGGCGTACGCATTGCCGTGATTTTTGACTTGGACCGCGAACTCGAGATGTTGCCGACCGGTGTTGACCTCATTGCGTATTTCCAATTCAACGCGTTTGACATGACCGACCGCGAGACTACTGCCATTGCCGCCGTTCGCAGCGGCGCCTACCGCAAGATCGCATCCAAGCGCAGCGTGTGGTTTGCCTGCATGGCGCCGGTCGGTGCCTATGACGAGTCGGTGTATACCGGCGGTTCGTTTGTGCTCGACGACTGCGGTCGCGTGGTGGCCCAGGCGCCGTGTTTTGAGGAGAGCCTGCTGGTTCAGGAGATTCAGCGCGGCGTGATGCTCGATGCCCTGGAAGATCACGAACTGCCCGAGTTCCGTTCCGAGGAGTGGCTGTGGCAGGCGCTGGTGCTTGCCGTGCGCGACAACGCCCGGGCCCACGGTGCGTCGCGCGCCGTGGTGGCACTCGAGGGCGACTTGCCGTCGTCCCTGCTGGCGGCGCTGGCCGTCGACGCTCTGGGCCCGCGCAATGTGATTGGCCTGGTGCTGGGGCGCAACCGTATCTTTACGCCGGCGCAGGAAGAGGCCGAGGCTGCCCGCTGTGCCGCCGTCCGCGCCATCGCCGAGCGTTTGCACATTCGCACCGTCGAGCGCGATGCACCGGATGCGGCGCGTGTGCTCGATCGCGACGTGTCGGCGGGCGATGCCGAGCGTCTGCGCTCGCGCACGCTGGGCCTCATGCTGGAGGACACGGCGCTCGAGCTGGGTGCGATGGCGCTGAGCCCGCTGTCCAAAACCGAGTACGCGCTGGCGGCGCCGGCGCTTTGCGGTGGCTACCAGGGCGATTACGCGCCCTTTGGCGATGTGTACCTGTCGACCCTCGAGTTTGTGGCGCGAATGCGCAACCGCACGTCTGCCGTGGTGCCCCAAGAGCTCGTGACGCTCAACGCGGTGGAAGATTGCATGGAGCGCGTGCTGGCGCGGGCGCTCTCGACGCTCGACGGCCCGGTCGACATGCTCGATCGCGCGGCGCAGCTGCTCGGTGGGCTCGAGCCGGGCGAGGTCGATGGCACGCTCGAGGCGCACGTGGACCGCAACCGACCCTTCGACGACATCCCAATGGCCGCCGGCAAGCCCGAGGCTTGCTCGCTGCTGCTGATGCTTGTGCGCCAGGGTGAGGCCGCCCGCCGCATGCTGCCGACGGCGCCGATCGTCTCGGCACGTTCGTTTGTTGAGCGCGCCTGGCCGTACATGCTCGCGTGGTCCGACCTGGGGCTGAGCGGCAAGGAGCGCATGACGGTCGATTCGCTGGCACGCGCCGAGGTGCGCCGCTTTGCCGACGAGGATACGAGCGAGCGCGTGCGAAACGAGATGATGGGCGTGCTGGGCGAGCTACTGGGTATTTCGCCCGAGCAGATGGAGGAGCTGCGCTCTGAGGATGGCCAGCGTCGTCTGCATGAGGGTATGAAAAAGTTCGAGGGCGAGGTTCAGGACGTCATCGATAAGATGATGGGCGGTCAGGGCAGCTCGCAAGGTAGTCCCCAGGGTGGCCCGATGCCGCATCCGCCGGTGGATCCGAGGCAGTTCCCGTTCTTTAGCCAGAACTAGGGCAGACGGAAACATTGCGGGAGAGATTCTCTTACACACATTGCTTCTGCCGAATCTATCTTGCTTTAAGCACTTTGCCCCCGTTGTGTTATTCTAGAACAGACGTTCGTGAATAGTGCGCGAGGTCTTGTCTTGCGCCGTACTTGTGGCGAGGGGAGGTTGGCTTGGTCATTTTGGGTATCGACCCCGGTTTGGCTCATACGGGTTGGGGGATTATCGAGGAGCGGCGTGGCGAGGTCCGCTGCCGTGCCTATGGCTGCATCGAGACCAGTGCCGGAAGTCCGCTCGCGGTGCGCCTGTCGCATATCGCCCATGACCTTAAGGATGTCGTCGAGCGTTATCGACCCGACACGGCTGCTGTCGAGAGCATCTACTTTGGCGCCAACGTTCGTTCGGCCATCCCCACGGCACATGCCCGCGGCGCTGCGCTTGTGGCGCTTTCGGAGTGTGCGCTCGAGATTGGCGAGTACACGCCCATGCAGATCAAACAGGCTGTGGTGGGCACCGGCGCCGCGGACAAGCGGCAGGTCGCCTACATGGTACGCACGCTCACGCAGCTCGACCACGACCCGCATCCCGACCATGCCGCCGATGCCCTGGCCTGCGCCATCTGCCATGTAAACCTCAGCCGCACCCGCGCCCTCACCGGTGGCGAGTTCTATCAACAGAGAGGAACCGGATACTGATGATTTCCCAGCTCCACGGAACGCTTGTCGAGGCCACGATGAGCTCTGCTGTCGTCGATGTGTCGGGCGTTGGCTTTGAGCTCGGCATCTCGGGCAGCACTGCGGCCACGTTGCCGACGCCCGGCGGCGAGGTCCGCCTCTACACGCGTATGCAGGTGCGCGAGGATGCCATGACACTTTTCGGTTTTTCCTCAAAGGATGAGCGCACGATGTTCGACCGGCTCGTGTCCGTCTCGGGCGTTGGCCCGCGCTTGGCGCTCGCCGTGCTTTCCACCTATACCGTGGGACAGCTGTATTCCCTGGTGATGGCCGAGGACGACAAGGGCATGGCCAAGGTACCCGGTGTAGGCAAAAAGACAGCTCAGCGCCTGATCCTGGAACTCAAGAGTACCTTTGCCAAGGACAAGGGCTTTGTGCCGGTCGACGTGATTCCCGGCCAGGTTGCGATGCCGGTTCCCGCCGCCGCTCCTTCGGCCATCGATGACGCCCGCGCGGCACTCGTTTCCATGGGCTTTAGTCCGCAGGAGACCGATGTTGCCCTGAGCGGGTATGATGGGCAGAATATGCGTGTCGAGGATCTGCTCGGCGCGGCGCTTAAGCGACTCGGAATGGATGCGTGATGTGGGAAGCCGATGACTCTCAGGACCTGTGGGCGACGCCCGGCAACTCGCCGGCGGCATCCATGGCGCACGGCGAGCGCATGGTGGGCTCGGAGCTGACGGCCGAGGACCTCGATGTCGACCGCACTTTGCGCCCCCAGCGCCTGGACGATTACTGTGGCCAGGAGCACATCAAGCAGAGCCTGCGCGTGTTGATCGAAGCGGCGCAGAGCCGTGGCGAGACGCTCGACCACGTGATTTTCTCGGGCCCTCCGGGCCTGGGCAAGACCACGCTGGCCACCGTTATCGCCAACGAGCTGGGCGCTCAGATCAAGACGACGAGTGGTCCGGCCATCGCGCGCACCGGCGACCTGGCGGCTATCCTTACCAACCTGCAGCCGGGTGACGTGCTGTTTATCGACGAGATCCACCGTCTCAACCGTTCGGTCGAGGAGGTCCTGTACCCCGCGATGGAGGACTTTGCGCTCGATATCGTGATCGGGAAAGGTCCGGCGGCACGTTCGATTCGCCTGGATATCCCCAAGTTTACGCTGGTGGCGGCAACGACTCGCTCGGGCATGTTGACCGGCCCGCTGCGCGACCGCTTTGGCATTTCGTATCGCCTGGATTACTACACCGTTGAGGAGCTCGCCCAGATTGTGACGCGCTCGGCGACTATCCTGGGCGTGACGATTGACCATCCGAGCGCGCTCGAGATTGGCTCGCGCTCGCGTGGCACGCCGCGCTTGGCTAACCGCTTGCTCAAGCGCGTGCGCGACTATGCGCAGGTGCGCGGCAACGGTCCCATTGAGCTCGATATCTGCCGTCAGGCACTCGAGTTCTTCGAGATCGACGAGCTCGGTCTGGACTGGATGGATATTCGCATTTTGGAGACGCTCGCCAAGACGTTCTCCGGTCGTGCCGTGGGACTTACGACCCTTGCCAGCGCGGTGGGCGAGGACCCGGGCACGCTCGAGGATGTCTATGAGCCCTATTTGCTGCAGTGCGGGTTGATGATTCGTACGCCGCAGGGCCGTCAGGCAACCCTTCGCACCTTTGAGCACCTGGGGATTGAACCTACCGTTTAAGGCGCTTTGTTTTGGCGGGCTGTTGGGCTATCGCTGGGCATCGGGTAAACATATCGCCGTTCATCGGTTATGGGCGTTTTACTATTGCGCGCCCGTGCTATGCTGAATTGGTCTTTTTCTCATTCGGTAACGAAAGGACCGCCCATGCCTACTGACATCGAAATCGCACGTTCCGTCACGCCGCTGCCCATTACCGAGGTGGCTAAGAACGCCGGCGTCGACGTAAAGCACCTGATTCCGTACGGCTTCGACAAGGCTAAGGTCGACTATTCACTGCTCAACGAGCCGACTGATCACCAGGCCAAGCTCGTCCTCGTGACCGCTATCAACCCAACGCCTGCGGGCGAGGGCAAGACCACCACGACCATCGGTCTGGCCGATGGCCTGCGTCGCCGCGGCGTCAAGAGCGCCGTGGCCCTGCGCGAGCCTTCGCTCGGCCCTGTCTTTGGCGTTAAGGGCGGTGCTGCCGGTGGCGGCTGGGCTCAGGTGATCCCCATGGAGGATATCAACCTGCACTTTACCGGCGACTTTCATGCTATCGGTGCTGCCAACAACCTGCTGGCAGCCATGCTCGACAACCACATCCAGCAGGGCAATCAGCTCGGTATTGACGTTAAGCGCATCACTTGGAAGCGCGTCGTCGATATGAACGACCGTCAGCTGCGCCACGTTATCGACGGCATTGGCGGTAAGGCCCAGGGCGTGCCGCGCGAGGACGGCTTCGATATCACCGTCGCCTCCGAGGTCATGGCAATCCTGTGCCTGTCTACGAGCATCAGCGACCTCAAGGAACGCTTGGGTGAGATCGTCGTCGGCTACAGCTTTGCCGGCGAGCCCGTCCGTGCCCGCGACCTTAAGGCCCAGGGTGCCATGGCCGCGTTGCTTAAGGACGCGCTCAAGCCCAACCTGGTGCAAACGCTCGAGGGCACGCCCGCGTTTGTCCACGGCGGTCCCTTCGCCAACATTGCCCACGGCTGCAACTCCATCATGGCTACGCGTATGGCGATGCGCTTTGGCGATGTCGCCATTACCGAGGCCGGCTTCGGTGCCGATCTGGGTGCCGAGAAGTTCCTCGACATTAAGTGCCGCATGACGGGCGTTCGTCCCAGCGCCGTCGTGGTCGTCGCGACCGCTCGTGCGCTGAAGTACAACGGTGGCGTCGCCAAGGCCGACCTCAATGAGGAGAACCTCGAGGCACTCAAGGCTGGCATGCCCAACCTGCTGCGTCATGTCGACAACATCCAGAACGTTTATGGTCTGCCCTGCGTGGTCGCCATCAACCGTTTCCCGACGGACACCGAGGCCGAGCTTGCTCTCATCGAGTCCGAGTGCCAGAAGCTCGGCGTCAACGTTAAGCTTTCCGAGGTCTGGGCCAAGGGCGGCGAGGGCGCGCTCGAGCTTGCCGATGAGGTCATGCGTCTGATTGAGCAGCCGAGCGAGCTCAAGTTTGCCTATGAGGACGGCGCCGATGTCGCCGACGCTCTTGAGGCCATTGCCACCAAGGTCTACCGCGCCGATGGCGTTGACTTTACGCCGGCCGCCAAGCGCCAGCTCGCCGAGCTGCGCGAGAACGGCTTTGGCAACCTGCCGGTGTGCGTGGCCAAGACGCAGTACAGCTTTAGCGACAACGCCAAGGCCCTGGGCGCTCCCGAGAACTTCCGCATCACGGTGCGTGAGCTCAAGGTTTCCGCCGGTGCCCACTTTGTGGTCGCACTGACCGGCAGTGTTCTGACCATGCCGGGCCTGCCCAAGGTCCCCGCGGCTGAGAACATCGACGTCGACAACGACGGCAACATCACCGGCCTGTTCTAAGCTTGTTGCCCATAGCTGCTTGCCCGCCCCGTCGCGCCTACCAAGGCCCGGCGGGGCTTTTGTTTTCTAGCCGCGCTTGTCTTGTAGATATGGACGGGCTCTGTCCGTCACGGGCTTTTGCGCGGGTAGAATGCATGGATAACTTGATGCTTACGGGCGACGGAAAGGAATCGTTGCATGGATCAGGACAAGACAACCGTGATGGGCGGCTACGGTTCCGCGCAGGCTGGCGATAGCGCCGATGCGACCCGCGTTGTTCCCAACCCCGGTTATACCGACCCCGCCGCGACGCAGCCTTCTGCCGAGCCAACCCGGGTTATGGGCTATGGCGACACAGCGCGGGATTCTTATGCCGTATCTTCGCAAGGCCCCTATGGCAACGCAGCTCCGGACCCGTTTGATTACGCGCCGCAGGATTCTTATGCCGCCTCGACGCCGAATCCCTATGATGACCTGCCGCAAAATCCCATTCCGCAGCCTCAGCAGACGACGTATATGCCTCGCACGGCGCAGTCTCGCTACGAGTCGCGCGAGCCGTATCGCGAGTACCCCAAGTCGATTCCGCAATATGGCGAGGACGAGGAGAAGAAGCCGTCGCGTTCGTCGAGCGTGATCAAGAAGATCCTCATCGTGCTGGCGATCTTCTTTGCGCTGTCGGTTGTGTTTGCCATTGTGTCGGGCATGCTCAACAAGCGAGGGAGTTCAACGGCTGATACCGCTGCCGAGCAAACCGAGTCCGCCTCGTCTAGCACCGTCGATCTGAGCGATATCCCGGGGCAGTACTGGTCCAACGCCAAGAAACTTCTCAAGTCGCGCGGCGCCAATCTTTCGAATGCCGTGGTCCTGACTGATGATGGCTCAACGCCCGTCATCGATGCCAACTGGGTCGTTACTTCTGCTTACTATAACGACAGCGGCAACCTCGAAATTCAACTCACGCACAAGAATAGCTCGGGCAACTCGCCCGACGGCCAAAGCGGTACCGACAGCTCGAGTTCCAATACGCTGGAGGACTTGAGCAACAAGGCACAGGAGTTGGGAGACAAGGCGCAAGAGCTGGGCGATACGGCACAAAACCTGGGCGACACCGCGCAGAACTTGGGCGACATGGCGACGGGTGCCTGGAATGCACTGCAAAACGGCATCTCGGGCGCGCAGGGAAACTAGCTGTTAAGCGGGCTACAGCTGTTCAGCCGGACGGTCGGGCGAGCTAAAGCCCGAGTCAAACGTAACGACGCATGAGGCATTGGGTCGGCGCTCGTGCACGATGCGCGTGACGAGCTCCAGCAGCTCCTCGTCGGATATGTCAAAGCCGTCGGGGCGCACCAGGTCAAACGAAACGAACCCGTCGTGCTCGTGCAGGTCGTGGATGGAGAGCGCGGGGTCGATCTGCATAACGCCGCGCTTGACCCAGCCGCGCAAATCATCGCCGGTTGTCGCGATGGGGTCGCAGTGCAGCGTGATGCCAATGCCCATCTGGCGCTTGATGTCGTGCTCGATGGTGTCCAGGATCTCGTGGTGCTCAAATGCGTCGCCCTCGCCGGGCATCTCCACGTGGGCGCTGGCAAACTGACGACCGGGGCCGTAGTCGTGCACCATGAGGTCGTGTGTGCCCAAGACCTGGGGGTACGACATAATCCTGTCGCGGATTTCCTGGACGAGCTTGGGGTCGGGCGCTTGTCCTAACAGCGGGCTGATGGCGTCGCGCACCAGGCCCAGGCCGCTGATGCAGATGAAGATGCCCACACCCAGGCCTGCCCAGCCATCGAGGTCAAAGCCGGTCGTCTGCGAAATAAGCGCCGCCACCAGGACCGAGCCCGAGGTGATGACGTCGTTTTTGGAGTCCTGTGCTGTGGCGATGAGCGTCTCCGAGTCGATGCGGTCGCCCAACGTGCGGTTGAACGCGGCCATCCAGAGCTTAACGAGCATGGACAAGACGAGGGCGGCTAAGGAGAGCACCGAATATGCAGTGGGGGAAGGCTTGATGATCTTAGTGACCGACTCGAGGATCAGGTTGATGCCGACGGCGCAAACCAGGACGGCGACGAACAGACCGGCTAGGTACTCGTAGCGGCCGTGGCCATAGGGGTGGCCTTCGTCTGCCGGGCGGCTGGCAAGGCGGAACCCGAGCAGGCTTACGATGTTGCTCGAGGCATCGGAGAGGTTGTTGAAAGCGTCGGCGATGAGGGAGACGGAGCCGGCGAGCAGGCCCGCGATGCCCTTGGCCAGGCACAGGGTGATGTTGAGGCCAATGCAGACGAGGCTTGCGGAAAAGCCCGCGTTGGTGCGGCAAGATGCATCGACCGGCTCGCTCTCGCTGCCGGGAACAAGCGTATGTACCAGCCGATTTACAAATAGCATAGCGGTCGTCCTCACAATCATGCTTAAGGGGATAGTGTAGCTCGCGCGGGGGCGCCGTGCACCGATGCTCAGAAAATGCAGCAATAGTCTGCCGGTGCTAACGAGCGAGCCTTCTCGTCTGCCTGGGTGGTCCATTTTGGGCCACATGGGTATGGGCATGTGCCTGTTTGCTCGACATACTTAATGTCGACAGCTTTGTGCAAAGGAGGACGTTTCCATGGACGAGATGTTTGCCATTAAATGTCAAAACTGCGGCGGCCCTATGTACTCGCACCAAGCTAAGCGCAGCTTTGAGTGCGCTTATTGCGGTGCGGTCATTCCGTGGCAGGCGGACGCCGGAGAGCCCAAGAGCGCTTTGGGCATTCGCCATACGCCGTTGACGGTAGTGGATGGACTGCTCAAGCTCACGCATGTGTCGCAACTCGAGCGCCCGGAGGACCCGGACTGGTATTTCTTCAATTCGCACTGGCGCAATCAGTCGGTCCTGGAGCATCTGCTGTGGGAGGACCGCGGCACGGCGCAGGAGTTCCAAGAAGCGACGCACGTGAACATTCCCTGCCCCTTCTGCGGAGCGTCCTTTGAGGGCGAGTCAACGCAGCGTGTGTTTGAGTGCCCGTCCTGCGGCAACAAGATCGGCATTGCCGACCTGCTCAAGCCCGGTACGTTTAGCAAACGTCTGACCATGGGCGTGGGTGCGGAGTATGTGCCGGAGCAGGGTATTCCCTGCGAAATTTCGCCGCAGCAGGCACGTGCCAACGCGCTGCAGCTGGTGCGCCAGTACCCGGATGCCTTTGCCGGGCACGACGTGGAAGACGCGATCCAAAACGACATGATGCTCTTCTATTTCCCCATGGCGCTGGCGGACCTGCGTATGATGGCGAGCTTCCCGGGCAAGGGCCTGAGCAAGGAAACCCTGGTGTACTACGAGGTGCTCGACTGGGCGTATCCGCGGGCAACTATCTGGATGTTCGCCTTATGGGCATTTTGGAGCCGTGGGACTTTGCCAAGGTTGGGCCGTTTGACCCGGCCATGCAGGAAGGTGACTTTCGCGTTGTCTCCGTCGATGCGTCTACCAAGGACCAGGTGGTCATTGATAAGTTGGCGCTCGACATTGCCGGCAACGATGCCGAGGCGGTGCTGGGGCTCAATAAAAAGAGCATCCGCACTTGGGCGCGCAAGGCCCGCAAGCATAAGGACGGCCTGGTGATGGTGCCGGTGTACTTTGTCGATCGTCCGGCGACGGACAGCCGCGATGGCGAGCAGGTGCGCATTGCCGTAAACGGCCAGACGAGCCGCGCGGCAGCGGTGGTGTTTAGCGACAAGCGCGAGACGCATGTGGTGGCACCGCTCAACCCGAGTCTGCATCTGTCCGGCGAAAGTACCGTGCATGCCACGCCCATCGAGGTCAAATACGTTAAATCGCCCTTCCTATACCAGATCGTGCGCCGTGGAGGTGGCGAGCAACCGCGCCAGGTTGCAGCGGCAGCTGAGGGTTCCTACCGAGAAGAAAAGCCCAAACGCAAGGGATTGTTCGCTGCGATTTTTGGTAAGTAGGGGAGTGGTGCCGGGGCGTCGGGCTGCATCGCAAGGTCATGAGACGAACTTAAGACTGCTGGGAACGTGCTACCATTGCCGATAGCCTTAATCTTGTAAGAAGCGGAGGCCAGATTATGGGTTTTGCGGATCAGTAGCTTCAGCTTCAGGTACCGTATTCTCCTGACGACACGTTTAATGCCTTGAAGGCAGCTATGGAAAAGCTGCCTAAAGTAAAAGTTGATAGTGCATCGCCCACAACAAGAACAGTTGCAGCCGAGATTGGTATGAGCCTTTGGTCTTGGGGCGAAAATATCAGTATTTCGGTTGTTCCAGTTGAAGGCGGATCTGGCGTTACTGTCAAGTCGTCATCTAAGGTCAGGGCAAACGTATTAAACGGGGGCAAAAATGCAAAGAATATTGCCAAGATAGTCGATGCCCTATCGAAGGAGCTCGAGCGGTATCCGCAGGTTTCACAGACTATTGAGACGCTGGCGGATAGTGGTTGATGTAGTTGCAAGGCTTGAGAGGCTTGCAGCACTGCGTGAGAGTGGAGTACTTACCGAGGAAGAGTTTGCTGCAGAAAAGGCAAAAATCCTTTCGTAATCAGACACGATGGTTGGATTTGCATTCTATTATTGAACTTGTTTATACCAGGCTGAAAACATCGTGTGTAATAAAGGTGCGTAGTAGCCTCGTCTTGATTGGCGGATGTAAATAAACGGTGGAACGGCTGTAAAAGAGCCTTGCCACTGGGTAAAATCAGGATGTGCCGCGGAACCCGCTCCTCAGTCGGTCAACTTTGGAAGCGCGGGCAACGCAGGTACTATCGTCTAAAGGGCCGGGTGCGACCGGCCCTTTGCATGACTCCCTTCGCTATCCGTTACTGCTTATATTCCCGCCAGATCGAGTAGAGGTTCCGGACGATGCCGGTTACATACATCGAGAGGCGCAGGATTTCAAGAAACAAGTTCATAGGCTTCACCCCAATCGGAGATCGGAGCGTTGCCCGCAGGCGGATTCCGCGGCAGTCGTAATTCTACCTCACAGGCCGCGGCGGGAGACATCCTACCCGCCCCATGGCTTGGAGCAGTGTCGATCTAACGGGCAATCAAGCCTCTAGTTCTCTTTGAATTGAGCAAGCATCTGCCCGAAGAAGCTTAGTTCGGATGGCTCATAAATGATCGAACCGCCGTCCGCGGTCCTGTAGACCCCGCAGGGGAGGTAACGCCCGTCGGGGAGGACATAGAGGCTGGCTTCCTCCTTCAGTCCTACTGGAAATAGCGGAATCCCGTTTTCGTCCACTTGGAACTCGTCTATATTTGCGATCTTCCTCTCCATGATGCCTCCTGCCTTATTTCTTGAATGGCGCCTTAAAACAGGCAGCTCTCAATCAGCTCTTTGCCGCGCAGAGTGTCGATCCACTCCTGTGGGATGGCTTTGAGACCGTATGCCGTGCCGGCGAGGGCGCCGGCGACGGCTGCGGTGGTGGCGGTGTCGTCGCCTAGGTTGACGGCGGCAAGCACGCAATCTTCGTAGCTGTTAGTGTTGACGAAACACCAGGTGGCTGCCTTAAGCGTGTCGCGCACGAAGCCACCCGACCTGATCTCCTGCTCAGGCACGCCTTTCAGATGGAGCGCCCACGAGGGGAGCACGTCGTTCATCACATCCCTCATCAGCTCGACAAATATGATGCATGCGTCGGTCGACGTTCTGTGGGCGTGCGTAATCGCGGAGACCTTGCTGACCTCTTCGTCTGTCGCATCGGTGAACGCCAGGGGAGCGATGCGCATGAGCGATCCGTTGCCGTTGTCGCGCTCGCCGGAGCCTCCTTTGCCGGTGCGCGGGGCGCGGGCGGTCGTACCGCCGTAATCGAAAACGCCGTCGATCGTATACTCGCCACGGGCAATCCAGCTTACGAACTTGTCGCGCATGTCCGCGGTGTCGATGTGCCCGAGCTCCCTAATCGAGTCGCAGGTAGCAAGCGTCATAGATGTGTCGTCGCTCCAGGTGCCGGCGGGTTGCCCATGCGTGCCGTAGCCGATCATGTCCGTGCATTCGAACGTACCGCGGGGCCTGAACTCGTAGGGAACGCCCAGCGCGTCACCGACGGCAAGCCCATAGATGCAGTCGCGCAGTGTTGTTTTCGGTCTGTCTGTCATGGAAAGCTCCTCTTATCCCGGGTGATGTGGAGCGCCGTCGGGGGTATCGGTCGCAACGTGCCGCTACCCTTGCGCTTCGCCATTAGTCGCTTCGTTGATGGCGCGGTACTCGGCACTCAGCTCGCGCGCCAGCTCTTCCTTGCTTGGAAGATACGGCAGGTATTTGGCGGCAAACACTTGGTCGTTGTCTTCGGGCAGCGTGTACTCGACGATCGAATCGCTTTTGTCCGCGCAGAGCACGATGCCTATGGGCGGATTGTCGCCTTCGTTCATGAGCTCGCGCGTGTAGTAGTTCACATACATTTGCATCTGGCCCAGGTCCTGGTGCGTAAGATCGTCCGTCTTAAGGTCGATGAGCACGAAGCAGCGCATCAGATAGTTGTAAAACACAAGGTCAATATAGAAATGGCGCCCATCAAAGGTGATGCGCCTTTGGCGCGCCTCGAAAGCGAAACCACGGCCAAGCTCCAGCAGGAACTTCTGAAGATGCGTGATGAGCGCCTGCTCTAGATCGCTCTCGCGAAACGCAGTATCGTCCGAGAAACCTAAAAACTCCAGTACATATGGGTCGCGGATGATATCCTCGGGGCGACGAGCCGGGGCGCTCTTTTGGATTTCCTGGGTGACGGCCTCCTTGTCCTTGCTGGCAAGCAGGCGCTCGCGGAACATGGTGTTGATCTGGCGCTCGAGCTGACGCGTGCTCCAGCGAGAATCGGCACATTCGTTCATGTACCATGTTCGAGCATCAGGGTCGGTTATACGCGATAACCTGCGGTAATGTGTCCAATTCAATTCGGAACGCAGCGCGTTCCGAATTGGGAACGCAAGATAAAACTGACGCATGTATCTTAAGCTTCTGGCGTTGAAGCCTCTGCCAAAATCCTTAGTCAATCTAACGGCAAGTTCGTCGATCAGTGCATCGCCATACTTGGCGCGCTCCTCTCCGCCCTGTTCATCAACAATACTCTTGCCGATCTCCCAATATGCCTCAACCATCGCAAAGTTAACGGCGGTATAGGCCTTGTCGCGAGCGGCGTTGAGAATCGAGGAAACCTGCTTGTAAAAAACTTCTGGCACGATTGCCGATTCCCCGCGGTTTGCCAGTTCACTCATCAATATCGCCCGACTTTCCTCTTGAGGACGCATCTTTATTGCATTTAGTTTAAAGACTCGTACGGACACGAATCGCTGCGCTGTCTGGCAACTTCGCATGGGGGCCTTGCGGTGACTAAAATTTGGCAATAGAGACAGTTTTCACGAACCCCATGGGAGTGACATGCATGGACAACAACACCTTGCTGTTTCAGGACAAGGGCTCGGGTAGATTTAAAGACGTCAAGATCTACCCCAACCGTATCGAGGTGCTCAGGAAGGGCACTTTCGGCGGCAAGCACACCGAGATTGTCTATCTTAAGGACATCACGGGCGTCAATAGAATCAAAGGCCGTGATGTTTTTCTGCGTAACAGGCTGTTGACCGCTTGCGTCTTTAGCCTGAGTAGCCGTGCGAAGGCCCAGGAATTTGTGAACGCGCTGAGCATGGTGATGTAGCCGATAACGGCGTTCGGTCCAAGGTAAAAATCGGGGCGCAGAACGGTATTCTGCGCCCCGATTGAGTTGATGCGCCCAAAAAACTGGCTTGCCTATTCGTTAACGTCCTCGGTATTGTCGCGGTCACTGGCAAGCATTGCTGCGCCGGCGACCGTCGTCGCTACGGCGGCGGCAGCGAGCCCGGCGGCAACGCCAGAACCGTCGCCCGTGTTGGCGAGCTTTCCGCCCGAGCTCTTGCCCTGGTCTCTCTTGTTGCCCTTGCCGTTCTTGTCGGCGCTGCCTGCGTTGGAACCCGTGCCGCTGCCGTTGCCGCCCGCACTGCCCGAGGCCGCTACGGTAAAGCTTGCGGCTCCGTCGCTGGCGAGCGTGTAGTTCTGCGCCGCGTCGCCCAAGAGACCGTTCACGCGCACCCAGTACGTTCCTGCGGCAAATGTTTCGCCCTCGGCCATTGCCGTGCCCGGAGCGCCGTCCGCGTCGTGCACAAACTCGAGCTGGGCCGTGCAGGCATCGGTTTCGAGCTTGCCCTCGAGTGATGCCGCAATCTTGGCGCGCACGTCTTCGCCGGCCTTAAGGCCTTCGAGTCCCTCAAAATGGGGCGTCAGCGCGCGTGGATCGATATCGATGGGCACAGAGCCCTGCAGCCCCGTAACGGTCTCGTTGCCCAGGGCGTCGACATCCACGTATTCAATGGCAAACGCATGGCCCGAAGCTGTCGCGTTGAGCGCGTTGCTGCTGTCAGCAAGGCGGAAATGACCCTCGCCAACGGTCTTGCCATCCTGGAATGAGGCATCGCTCAGCGAGTCGCCGTACGTCATGCGCATGCGGGTCGGGAGATAGTACGGGAGATAGTACGAAGCCGTCTGCTTGTGCTCCGTATCGTAATTGCGCTGGTAGATGCTCCGGGCCAGCGCCGCATCAACAAAGTCGGATGCGATGATGCCAATGTGCTTGAGGTAATCTGACTTTGTATCCTCGGTGCCGCTGGGGTTGATGTACGGGCTCTTATACAGATGCTCGTTGACTACTCGTGCCGAGGTAAAAGGATTGCCTCCGTGCGACAAGCCCGTGCAGCTGGTGTAGTTGATAGACCAGCAGCGCTCCAGGACTTGCTCCTTGGCCCCGTTATCGTCCTCGACATCTACCTCGTTGCGCGTGCGCCCGGTCGTTTCCTTCAGCGCATTATCGACCCAGCTGAGCTTGTCGGTTCCCGTGAGTTTGTACTTGTCCTGGGCGTATACCTTGGTGCAATAGGGCTCTTTGTCGCCTGTTTCCCCCGCGGCTTCAAAGCCCCGCGCGTCTTGGACGAGACACATAGTGGCGCTGTCGGAGTGAGCCTTGATCTTGTCATCCCATTCGGTAAGGTCGAGGCCCCACGTGTGGCCGCTTACACTGTTGCCGGCGAGCCTAAATCGACGCAGCAGAACGATCTTTCCGCGCACCTCGTGTAGCGTGGGGATTCGGCTCGACGTATAGAACAGTTTGGGGGTTGTCGTCCAAAACCTTGGCGAAAGCCGTCGTAACACTTTCGTCGGTAGCCTCGTCGTTGCCTCGTGATACAAGCATGATGAGCGCTTCTGTCGGGTTTTCGTTCAAAAACGTTTTGAAGTAGCCTATGACATCGGAAAGATGCATAAAGTACGCGTCTTTTTTGAGCAGGTAGTAATCCCCGTGGTCGATACCGGGGTCGTCGCCCTTTCCGAGCCGGATATCAAAATAGCGAATGCCTTCGAGCAACTGCGTGGGAATGTAATCCTGCTGGCATTTTACTTGCGAGGATTGGGGCTCAGTGTCGTTGTCCACGCTGCAGGTGCCCGAATCGTGCGTACCCGGGATGCTCAGCTCGTCGAGGAACTTGTTGTCGTCGACGTATTTCATCCAACATGGCCCATCGACGTAGCTGCTGTACGTGATCCAGTCGAGGCTGCTAACCGTGACATCGTTCTTTTTCATGTCGTAACCGATGAGTTCGAGCTCCCACGGAATGCTCTTACTCTTATGGCAGATCTTATTGTTGTCCTGGTCTTCGCCGTTCGATTCTATTGCCAGGTACTTAATGTCTTTTTTCTCGGTTTCTTTCTCGACCGTGCGGTCTCGGATGATATAGGTTCCGTTTGATTGACGCTCGAACGCAAAAGCGCGGCTGGGCTTGTTGTCATACTCGCCGCCCCATACGTGGATGACCTTTCCATCTTTGTCAGAGTCGTCGTCGACCGACCAAATGCTGTAGCCCGTCTTTTTATGCTCTTCGAAATTGAGCAAGGTGCGGATAGCATACCAGTTTGTATCGTCATTCTTGGTCGTTACGTTCTCAAGGATGAGCTTGCTGGACGTGCCGTCGTTAAACAGGTGGCAGACGTTGCCGCGAACGTTGCCGTCTTGGTTGACGCTCGCGGTGCGAAAATAGCCCGCGGGGCGAAGGCGAATGACGAAATTACCGAGGTGCTCCGCCGGTTTGGGCGTGTCGTCTGCAAATGCCGCTCGCAGGGGAATGCCCGGTGCCGCGGTTTCTGGCAGGCTTGCAAGCGGCGACAGCGCCGCAAGACCTAAGCCCAGCGTAAACGCTCGGCGACTGATGGCATGATGTTCGGCCATGACTCCTCCATTCGCGGGGTGCGGTTATGCGATAGTTTTGGTCACTATACTGCCCAGATGTTTAAAGATGCTGGTTTAATTGTCTGCGCGGCGCAATAAATCGGTGGGCGGACGTGTTGGGGTGTTTATCGTTTTCGTACTGTTGCCACATTTGGGGCGGTTCCGGCGTCCGGCATCCTCGCGTTCGTCGGCTACCGGCATAAGAAAGGGAGGGTCGGTTTACCGGCCCTCCCTGGGTACGAAGCGCTGGGGTACCGTCGCTTGTTTGCACTGCGACCGTGTTTCCCGTTGCGCTCGCCAGTCGCTTAGCGCTTGATCTCGATATCGTCGAGCTTGACGTCCATGGCCTCGGTCTTGGCCTCGGCGATGTCGTCGGCAAATTCCAGAGACTTCATCATGGTCTTGACGGCGTCCTTGTGCTCCTCGACATTGTCGATGCTCACGTAGACGCTGCCGCCGCCTGCTTCGGTGAAGTACTCAGTCGTCACGCCGCCCGAGTGTGTATAGGAAGCGTTGCGCCAAGTCTTGCCGTTGTACTTGACGGGGTCATTCTCGGTCCACTCAAAGTTGGCCTTCCATTTGGCCTCGTAGTCGAACAGCTCGTCGGCGTTCTTGTCGGAGTCGAAGACAGGGATGAAGCGATCGCTGGCGTGCTCGCTCTCGGTGAACTTAAACTGGGCCCTATCGGCGGTGTCGCCTGCGACGTCCGTGATTTCGACGCCCTCGGGCACCTCGACCTTAAACCAAATGAAGTCGGTCCTCATGTCCACGGCTGGCTTTTCTGCTCCGCCGCCACCGCCACTGCCGGCAGCGCCACCGCTTCCACCGCAACCCACCAGGGCAACTGCGGCAAAAAGACTCATGCAGAGGGTGAGAATCGCAAAGGCCTTCTTTTTCATGGTCGTGTCCTCCTCGATCTGTAACCGCCCATGGATTACCTGCCTTTACTGTACGCGTGGGCGGCTCGCTAGGGTGGGCCATGTGTCCCATTCTGAGGGCCGGATTTGCGCCGTTAAGTGGCAATATGCTCGGACGCAAAAGAGGGGAGGGCCGATGCTGTCGGCCCTCCCCGGGGTTGGGTGCCCGTTGTTTTAATGGGGCGCGTGTACGCGGGTGCGCATAGGCACGTGCGGGTGTCCCGTTACTTGATCTCGATGCTCGAAATCTCGACTTCGCGTGCCTCGTCAACTGCTTTCTTCATGTCGTCGGGGAACTCGATGGAGTTGAGGAGCGTCTCGGCTTCTTTCTTGTGCTGGTCGAAGTTCGAGATGAGGACGTAGACGCTTCCCGGCTCAACGTCGGTAAAAAGCATGGTTGAGATGCCGCTGTTGTCCTCGTATGTTCCGACGAGCCACGTCCTGCCGTTATACTCGACGGGGTCGCCATCCTCCCACTGGAACGTTCCAGTGTGCCTTTCGGCCTGCTCTGCAAAGGACTCTTCGGCCGTCATCTTCTCTTGCCAAACGGGGATGAAACGGTCGACTGTGGTGTTCTCGTTCTCGGGGAAGGTGAGCTGGACCCTGTCGGCATTCTTGCCGGCGGAGTCGCTTACGCCGACGCCCTCGGGCATCTCGACCTTAAACCAGATAAAGTCGGTCTTCTTGGCGACGGGGGCCTTTTCCTTGCTCTCGCTCTTGGCGGTGCTGCCGCTTCCGCCCGATGCGCTCCCGCCGCAGCCGACAAGGGCAAATGCGGCAAAGAGGGCGATGCAAAGGGAAAGAATCGATAGGGTCTTTTTCTTCATGGTGGCGTCCTCCTTGTCTGCCGATGACATCACGGCGCCGCATGCTGTTGGGGTACTGATTGCGCTGGCGGCGGATGTCTCTGTGTGCTGTGCGGCTTATGCCTCCGTTCATTGCTTGTGGCCGTTGCCCGGCCGTGCCCCAACGGGTTCCTTACTTATAGATATGCCCCAGCTTGTGCTGCCCGGGAGTCTCGAAAGGTGGGCCATGTGTCCCATGTTTGTGTCGCTGCCGCCTATCGTGTGCCATAGAAATCCGCGATGGCCAGGTGCGCTGACGCCCATGTGCTTATGGGCTAGACTTAGCACCATTACGTGATCGATGCGGTCGGTCGGCGGTTGCCACCCGACCGATGTATATGACTTGAAGGTGCATGTGCATGAGCCAAGAGATGATGGACAAGACCTGCCGCGGGTTTGCCGAGGCGCTGGCCGCGCGCGAGCCGGTTCCCGGCGGTGGCAGCGCGAGCGCCTTTGTGGGCGCGCTGGGCGCCTCGCTGTGCGGAATGGTTGCCCGCTACGGTGCGACCAATCCCGCGCTTGCTGATCGTGCGGATGACCTGACGCGTGCGTTTGCCCATGCTGATGAGCTGGCCCAGGAGCTTGTCGAGTTGGTTGCCGAGGACGTTCGTGCCTATGGGCAGGTGTCCGCGGCGTACGGTATTCCGCGTGACGATCCGGCTCGAGCGACCGCGATTCAGGATGCGCTGCATGTGGCCGCTATGCCGCCGTATCGCATTATGGATGCCTGCGGGCGTGCGCTGGCGCTGCTCGAGGACATGGCCGACAAGGGTTCGCGTCAGCTGCTGTCCGATGTGGCGTGCGGCGCCGTGTTCTGCCGTTCCGCTATGCAGGGCGCGAGCTTGACGCTCTTTGCCAACACCACGTCTATGAAGGACCGGGCGCGCGCCGAGGAGCTCGAGACCGCGTGCGATGAGCTGCTGGACACGTGGTTGCCGCGCGCCGATGCGCTGGCGCGCCGCGCCGCCGACGCTGCAAGGAAGAGAGGATAGCCATGGCTGAACTGCTGAAGGGCGCTCCCGTCGCCCGCGCGTTGACTGAGGAACTTGCTGCTCGCTGCGTGGCTTTGCGCGAGCGCGGCGTTGTTCCGACGTTGGCTATCGTGCGTGTGGGTGAACGCGAGGACGACCTATCCTACGAGCGCGGTGCGCTCAGGCGCTGCGAGAAGGTTGGCATTGAAGCTCGCCGCGTTTTGCTTCCCGCCGATGTTTCGCGGGACGAGCTGTTGGCGGCCATCGAGGACATCAATACCGATTCGTCTGTTCATGGCTGCCTGATGTTCCGCCCGCTGCCCGCCGGCCTTGACGAGGACGCGGTTGCCGCGGCACTCGATCCTGCCAAGGACGTTGACTCCATGACGCCGGCTTCGCTGCTCACCACGCTTTCGGGGCGCGGCGAGGGTTTTGCCCCCTGCACAGCCGAAGCCGTGCTTGCTTTGCTGGATCATTACGGCGTTGAGCTGGATGGGGCCAAGGTCGCGGTGGTCGGGCGCTCGCTGGTGATCGGGCGTCCTGTTGCCGCCATGCTTACGGCGCGCAATTCGACCGTGACAACGTGCCATACGCATACGCGCGACCTTGCTGCCGAGTGCCGTGCTGCCGACATTGTGGTTGCCGCCGTTGGACGCGCGCGTACGATTGGCGTGGATGCGGTTCGCGAGGGCCAGACGATCATCGATGTTGGCATTAATTGGGACGAGGCCGCTGGCAAGCTGGTGGGTGACGTCGATTCTGATGCTGCGGAGCCGGTCGTTAACGCCATCACGCCCGTGCCGGGCGGCGTGGGCGCTGTGACGACGGCGATCCTCGCCAAACACGTGATCGAGGCGGCCGAGCGCGCATCGAAATAGGCGTTTTGGGCTGTTTGAGGGGTTAGCTCTATACCCCGTGGACAGAAAATGCCAAATATGAGTACTGTTGCCAAGATAGTCACATATATTTTAGGCCAAATAGGCTCTCTAACGATATTTATTATCGATAGAGAGCCTATTTTATTGGACCTATGAGGAATTACATCATCTAATTTTTGAACAAATGTAGACTTTCGACACCCATACGTAGCAAAATTGCTGTTACTAAATTGGTGACAGTACTCATATTTGGCATTTTTTGACCACAGGGGTTGCCAGCGCCGTGGTTTCGCCCTTTCTGCGCCGAAGCGATACACTGTTATCGTTTGATTTCTTCGCTCAAGGAGGATGCGCATGCCGTGCACAACGATTTTGGTTGGTAAGAACGCGAGCTACGACGGGTCGACGTTGGTCGCCCGCAACGAGGATTCGTCCAACGGGGTGTTTGAGCCCAAGCGTATGCGTGTGGTGCATCCCGACGAGCAGCCGCGCGTCTATACGAGCGTCCTGAGTCACCTGACCGTTGAACTGCCCGATAACCCCATGCGCTACACGAGCGTCCCCGATGTTGTCCCGGGCCACGGCATCTGGGCCGAGGCCGGTTTCAACGAGCTCAATGTGGGCATGTCCGCAACCGAGACGCTCACCACCAACGAGCGCGTTCGCGGCGCCGACCCGCTCGTCGACTACGTGCCCGCCAAGGGCAACGAGGACGAGGACGGCTATGTTCCGGCGCAGCCCGGCGGTCTGGGCGAGGAGGACATGGTGACCCTGGTGCTGCCATATGCCAAATCCGCCCGCGACGGCGTACGCATTCTGGGTGACCTGCTCGAGCGTTATGGCACCTACGAGAACAACGGCATCGCCTTTAGCGACGTGGACGAGATCTGGTGGCTCGAGACCATCGGCGGTCACCACTGGATCGCCAAGCGCGTGCCTGACGACGCCTATGTGACCATGCCCAACCAGCTGGGTATCGACAGCTTTGACCTGGATGACGCCGAGGGCGCCCAGGCCGATCACATGTGCTCCGCCGACCTGCGCGCTTGGATGGCCGAGTGGCATCTGGACCTGACGCTGGGCGTCGAGGGCGACGGTCCGGCCGCGGTCTTCAACCCGCGCGAGGCCTTTGGCTCGCACAGCGACAGCGACCACGTCTACAACACGCCGCGCGCTTGGTATATGCAGCGCTGCCTTAACCCCAGCGATGTGTGGGACGGTCCCGAGGCCGACTACACGCCCGAGAGCGACGATATTCCCTGGAGCCGCGTGCCCGAGCGCAAGGTGACCATCGAGGACATCAAGTACGTACTCTCGAGCCACTACCAGGGCACGGAGTACGACTGCTACGGCAGCAAGGGCACGCCCGCCACGCGTGGCGCCTATCGCCCCATCGGCATCAACCGCAACAGCCAGCTCGCTGTGCTGCAGCTGCGCCCCTATGCGCATCCGGCCTACCGCGCCGTGCAGTGGATGGCCTTTGGCTCCAACTCGTTTAACGCGCTGGTTCCGCTGTACGCCAACGTCGAGACCATGCCCGAGTACTTTGCCGACACGCAGGCTCGCGTGACGTCCGAAAACTTCTACTGGGCCAACCGCCTGATCGGCGCGCTGGCCGACGTCCGCTTCCATGAGTGCGGCCGCGCAGTCGAGGATTATCAGGAGAAGGTCGGCGGCATGGGCCACAAGCAGATTCATGACGTCGACGCTGCCGTAGCCGCTCTGCCCGAGGCCGAGGTGCCTTCCGAGCTTACACGCGCCAGCGAGGCCTTTGCCGAGCGTGTTCGCGTGGAGACCGATGCCCTGTTGGGCAAGGTGCTCTACACCACGAGCTGCGCCATGAAGAACTCTTTCGCGATGAACGACAACGTGAGATAGGGATTTCCCGTCGATCGAATAGCGCTTAAACGCTTTGTCGCTTTCACTCAATCTTGGGTACAAGAACGCCAATGCAGTTGTTTGTGATTGGAGACAACCATGGTTATGAAACTCGATCAGCTTGTTAACGGCGCCATCAACGTGGGCTTCGGCGCCGCCGCCGTTGCCGTCGAGGGCAGCAAGAAGGTTCTCGACGACCTTAACACCAAGGGCGAGCAGGTGCGCAAGGACGCAGGCGCCCCCGGTATCGCCCGCAGTGTGTCCGACATGTTCGAACAGGCCGGCGGTACCATCTCCGATCTGACCGAGCGCTTGGGCATGCAGGGCGAGACCGCGGCCCAGCGCGTGCTCGACGAGCTCATTCTGGCTCGCGTCCGCGTCATGACAGCCCCCGAGCGCACGGCCTTCCTGGCCCATGTGCGCGACATCGTCGATTCGGTCGAGGACAACGTGACCTCGGTGCCCGTCGAGTCCGTTGAGCCCGACGATGCGAAGGATACCGAAGAGGCCGAGTAGCAGCGCAGATGGCAGATTCCACCACCGATTACAACAATCTAGATCCCTTGGGTGACGAGGCGGCGGTTGTCGATGAGGTCGATGCCGTCGTCTCGGGCGCTCGCAAGAAGCCGCGCGCTGTCGATATGGTCCCCGAGGAGCCCGACGCGATGGCGCCGGACGAGGAATACCAGCTCACGCCGGCGGGTCGCCGCGAGCGCATCGGACAGATTGTTCGCCTGGTCAAAAAGTACCGCGTGTGGGATAACCTCACGCCGGTTCGTTTGCGCCGCCTGCTCGAGGAACTCGGCCCCATGTTCGTCAAGATGGGGCAGATTCTGGCCAACCGGTCCGAGATTCTGCCGCAACGCTTTTGCGACGAGCTGCGTCGTCTGCGCTCCGACGTGGAGCCGGTGCCGTACGAGGTCGTACTCAGTTGTCTGGAAGAAGAATACGGCCTGCGCCTGGGGGAGATGTTCGATGCGATCGACCCCAATCCGCTTGGTAGCGCATCGCTCGCGCAGGTGCACCGCGCTCGTCTGGTGACGGGCGAGGACGTGGCCGTCAAGGTGCAGCGCCCCGGTGCGCAGCAGGTTATGGCACAGGACATCGATATCATCCGCTCGGTGGTGCGTATCGTTTCCAAGTTCGTCAACACCGACCAGTTTGTTGACTTACACGCCGTCGTCGAGGAGCTGTGGGCCTCGTTTCGCGAGGAGACCAACTTTTTGGCCGAGGCCAAAAACCTCAACGACTTCTACGAGTTCCATAAGAGTGTTCATGGCGTGACGTGCCCTAAATCCTATCTGGACCTGTGCACCGAGCACGTGGTGGTTATGGACTACGTCGACGGCATTTCGATCGCCGATCCTGAACGCTTGGTGGCCGAGGGCTATGACTTGGAAAAGATCGGTGCCGCAATCGTCGAGGACTACTCGACGCAGGTGCTCGATGACGGCTTTTTCCATGCCGACCCGCATGCGGGAAACATTATTCTCAAGGACGGCATCGTTTACTTTATCGACTTGGGCATGGTCGGACGCATGTCGAGTCACGATCGCGGTATCGTCAAGGACATGATTTTCGCCGTGGCCGAGGGTGACGTGCCCAAGCTCAAGGATTCGCTCATGCGCTTCGCCGTGACGCGTGGCGACTCGGCTGAGCTCGATCATTCGGCCTTTTTGTCCGATCTTGACTTTATCGTGGCTGACTTTGCGGGCCTTGACCTGAAGGATCTGGATATCGGCGAGTTTTTGACCTCGCTGTTAAACCTGGCGCGCAAAAACGACGTTGAGCTGCCGAGCGTGGTAACGATGTTCGCCCGCGGCATGGTGACGCTCGAGGGCCTGCTGACTGAGTATATGCCCAACGTCAACATGATCCAGATAATCCAGACGCATATCAAAAACGAGAAGAGCACCTATGCGCGCGTGCGTGATATGGGATGCGATCTTGCCGCGAGCAGCTATCGCGCGGCAAAAGGCTCGCTCGAGGCGGCCGAGTATCTGGGCTTGGCTTCGCGTATGCTCACACGCGGCCAGCTTAAGGTGAACACGCAGATCATGAGCAGCGATAAGGCGCTGCGACAGCTGGGCGGAATTATCGACCGCATGTCGATGGCAATTGTGATTGCTGGCCTGTTTATCGGTTCGTCGGTGGTGTACTACGCGCGCATCGAGCCGGTTGTGTTTGGTATCCCGGTCATTGGCTTTATGGGCTACGTCAGCGCACTGGTGCTGGCGCTTATGCTGGGCCGCAATATCTGGCTCAACAGTCACGGCGGCAAGCACTAGAGGCCGCGACCGTCACCGCATTTTCCTATCGCAAACAATAGCTTTTACCTTGGGCTTCGCCTGCGTGCGAGGCCCTTTTGCGTGATACCATTTTGACGGTAATAATCGATGGCCTAGATGGTGGTGCGGAGACGCATGAATGCGCGGTTTACCTGCGCGTTTGGGAGAATTGGGGTGCAAGTCCCCGGCTGTACCAGTAACCGTAATTCCTCTTGGCTCGGGATGTTCGCGTCGCAGATCGGACGACGTGCCCGAGTCGTTAAGGTTAAGTCGGATCGCCTCCCATCTTGCATGCGGCTGCGGCGTATGCCGCCGGTGTGCATAGGGCTCTGGAGGGAAGGGGGACCCCGATGGGGGAACTCGAGCGCAACATGCGCGATGACGCGGGGCAGCCTCAAGGCAACGCTCCGAGTATAGACAATGGGGGACAAATGGATATGTTTGAGGACGAGCGCGAGCGCGCCTCGTTGCATCGCCGTGGCGCGATTGCACGCGGTGTAGCCAAGCGCTGCCTGGTGGCATTCCTGGCCTTCGCGATGGCCTTTGGCACCACACCGGCTCAGCTGTGGGCCGAGGGCGCCGAGGGCATTGCCGGGGCTGTGGCTCAGGCTGCGACACCGAGTGAGGGCACGGGGGCTGCGGACGGTGCTGCCGACCAGGGCAAGGCCGAGGTTTCGGATTCCGGGAGCGCGCCTGCAGCCAGTGCCGCCACAACAGGGGCAGCAACTGGCGACGAAGGCTCGGTGACGGGGGAGAACCCTACCGCGAGCGAGCAGTCTTCGACGACATTCGCTGGCCAAGCAGGATCTGCCGCCGCGACTGCCGTCCAGACAGAGAACCCGACAGAAACCGGCGATGTCGCCAAGAAGCAAGTCGAGGTCTCGTTCTCGATTATCGGCACCGATGCCGACGGCAAGGCTCAGACCTGGGTGGCACCTACGCAACTCAAGCTCGACGAGGGCGCGACGGCTGCGGACGCCTTCGTTAAGCTGCAGCAGAAGACGGGCTTCAAGGCAGACTACGATGCAAACACGGCATACGGGTTCTACCTCAAGAGCATTACGTCCCCGACAGATAGCCGCACGCTTGCCTACGACGCGACAACTGGTGCCTTCTGGCAGCTCTTTGTTGATGGTGCGTCTTCCTCGGTTGGCGCGAGCAGCGTCAAGCTCACCCAGGGGCAGAAGATTGAGTTTGCCTATACGGCTGGTAGCTCGTCCCCTGTCGTTAAGGACCAGGTTGCCGCAAATGTGACCGTCATTGGTCGCGATGCCCAGGGCAAGACTCAGACTTGGGTCGATAACGCGCAGTATGTGGTGACGTCCGGCTCGAGCGCACTTGACCTTACGAAGGTCGCGCTCGAGGCGAATGGCATCGACGCCGTTGCTGCAGGCTCCTTCATTCTGAGCCTTAAGTACAACGGCGTTGAGCTGGGTACGCCGCTCGATTATTCGACCTCTTGGCAGCTGTTCATCAACGGCAAGTCGAGCGACTACACGGCGGACAATGTCACCATTCATGCCGGCGATACCGTTACGTGGTTCTACGGTGGCTGGGGCGACCAGTTGCCCTCTGATTCCGTCCGTGCTTCCGTTCAGGTGCTTGGCAAGGACAAGGACGGCAAGCAGCAGGTTTGGGCTTCGACGGGTCAGATGAGCCTCAGGGCAGGCTCCACTGCTAAGGATCTCCTTGAACAGACTGGTCTTACTCTCGATGCTAGAGAAGAGCCTTGGGGTTGGTACCTCAGCGGCATTACCTCGCCGCTTGACGGTAAGATCTATGAGTATGATCCTGCGACCAAAAGTTATTGGCAGTTCTATGTAAATGGCAAGTTCGCCCAGGTCGGGGCCGGCAACTACGAGCTCCAGGAGGGTGACGCCGTCACCTTTATGTATGGTGCTGACGCCGATGCCCTCCCCGGTCAGGTTCTTGGATCCGTTGATGTTATCGGTCCCGATGTCAACGGCAACAATACTCGCTGGGGCTCGGCAAGCAATGTTTCCCTGCCCGAAGGCTCTACGGCCCAGGACCTTATTGAGACGGTTCTGAAGGCGAAGGGCGTTACGTACAACGGCTCCCAGAGTGGTGAGTACTGGTTCCTCAATTCCATTACTTCGCCGTTCGATCACAAGCCGTATGGCTGGGATGCTGCGACCAATAAATATTGGCACTTGTATATCAATGGAGAGCCCTCCTTACTCTGCGCCAATCAGATTACGCTCAAGAGCGGCGATAAGGTTACGCTTGCCTATACCACCGACGATTCGGCCATGCCCGATCCCGACAAGATTGTCGTGGACCCGAGTGCGACGACTCCTGATTGGGATGCCGAGTGGGCCGGCTACGGCAACAGTGGCAACGGTTCGACCATAACGGATGCCAAGACGCCTGCGCAGGCCGCCGGTCTTAAGTGGGCCTTCGATTGGAAGGCCGAGTCTGGCCAGCAGTATGCCAACTGCAGCGAGCCTGTCATTGCTAACGGTTTTGTGTACATCGCGACCGAGAACGAGCTCATTAAGATCGATTCGTCCACGGGCAAAAAGGTTGCCTCTGCGCCGCTTGCCTCCAAGGTGAGCTACACCTCTCGTCCGATTTATACCAACGGCCTTATCATCGTTCCGCTCAACGGCGGTGCGGTCCAGGCGATTACTGCAGACAAGCTGATCTGCAAGTGGCTGACGCCTGGTTTGACGGACTTGACGCAGAGCTCCTGCACCGTCGTTTCGGACGGCGAGTACGTCTATGTAGGCACGGTCGATATTTCGTATGACGAGAACTACAACGCGACCTACGGCAACGGCTCCCTGAAGCGTATCAAGATTGCCACGGGCGAAGTCTCTTGGCAGAACATTGACCCTTCCGAGGGCTATTATTGGACTGGCGCTGCGCTGACGGATAAGTACACCATTGTTCCTACGAGCGCGGGCACGCTTAAGTGCATTGATAAGACGACGGGCGATGTCGTTTCGACCGTGAAGCTCGGCGCTGTCGCAAATGCCGATTGCATTGCCGATCCGTCCAATGGTTCGACCTTCTATCAGATGACGCACGACGGAAAGCTCCACGTGATTTCGCTTTCGGCGAAGGGCGTGCTGAGTGAACAGAAGACGGTTGATCTGGGCCTTACGAATAATCTGAGCGCCCCTGCGGTGTCTGGTGACAATCTGATTGTCGGCGGACAGACGGCTACGGGCTCTGCTCTGGTTCTCTATAACCTGAAGACGGGTAAGACCACGATGGTCGCTGCTGCCGACGGCAAGGCGCTGCCGGCTGGCCTCAACGGTATTGCTGCTACTCCGCTGGTGAGTGTTCAGGGCGGCAAGACCTATGTGTACTTCACCGTTAACAGCGCGGATAGCAAGGATTACGTCAACTACTCTGCTGGTGGTGGCGTGTATCGCTATACGCTCGGCGATGCAGAGGCGACGCAGATTTATGATGCGGCTGGCCATTACCAGTACTGTGACTCTCCGGTCATTGCCGATGCTTCTGGCAATCTCTACTACATTAATGATTCGGGCACGCTGTTTAAACTTGGAGCTGTCGAGTCTTGGACGGTTGCCTTTAACTCCAACGGCGGGTCTGCTTGCGACACTAAGTTTGTTGCTACGGCCGATGGCAAGCTGGTCAAGCCGGCCGATCCGACGCGCGATGGCTACACTTTCGGCGGTTGGTATACCGATGAGGCTTGCGTGCAGGCGTATGACTTTAGCACGCCGGTGACGGCCGATCTGACGCTGTATGCCAAGTGGACCAAGAATGCCGTTAACCCTGGCGGTAATGGCGGCGCTGGTTCGAATGGCGGCGGCGGTTCTGGTACCGGTACTGGTTCCGGCACTGGCGCTGGCGCGGGTTCTGGCTCCGGCTCGAAGGGCGGCGCTATCGCCCCGGGTCATAAGCCGACGACCAAGACGACGGTGTCGACCAAGACCGAGACCAAGGACAACAAGTCCGACAAGAAGGGCTCCGATAAGTCCGATAAGAAGGACGAGAAGAAGTCTGACAAGAAGGACAGCAAGTCCGACAAGAAGTCCGATTCCAAGTCCGATACGGGTGCTGCTTCCACGACCACTGCTAAGAAGTCCTCTAGTGCTTCCGAGCAGGAGACTGGCACCAACCCGCTCGCCATTGTTGGCGTTGCCGCCGGCGTTATCGGTCTCGCCATCGTCGGCGTGTTCGTGTTCACCAAACGTCGGTAGGTGAGGGCTGTGTCCAATAAATCCAAGGACGCTGACCCCAAGCAACCAGATTCCTCGTTCATTCAGTTCGACGATGCAAAGCAACAGGGCGCCGCTTCGGCGGCGTCCGCCCCTCGTCGGAAGGCGCTCCTTGGCGTTCTGACTGCCGCGTGCACCATTCTGATCGTCGTCTCGCTGGGTTTCGTCCATCCTTCCGAGAGCGGCGCCTGGTCCATCGACTGGATCATTCAGACCGTGACGGGGGAGAGCATCGTCACCAAGGACACCAAGGCGTCTGGCTCGACTACGACTTCGGGCGAGGCCAGTTCCAAGGATTCCAAGTCATCGAATGACGCAAAAGATGAGTCCAAGTCCAAGGACGATTCCGGGTCTTCAAACAAGGAATCGGATAAAAGCTCGGATAGCAAGAAGTCCGAGGACCAGGACGGCAAGAAGTCTGGCGATAAATCCGCTGCCCAAAATACGGGAGCCGGCGATACTTCCAATGTGTCTGGCGGTGCTTCTTCGGGCGGCGGTCAGTCGTTCGATGGAGCCTCATCCTCTAATGGCGGAAGCGCTCCCTCGGGCGGACAGGGCGGCTCGCAGGAGTCCAACTACGTAACGGTAACGGTTTCGGTCACATCGAGCGCTGTGGGCAATCCTGTGTCCTCTGGTGGCACCTTTACCTTTAACGAAGGCGCTACCGTCTACGATGCCCTGTGTGCGCTGGGCCTTTCTGTCAACGCGCATGGCTCGTCGTACGGCACGTACGTTTCCGCGATTGGCGGTTTGGCCGAGAAACAGCACGGCGGCACGAGCGGCTGGATGTACTCCGTCAACGGCACATCGCCCATGACGGCGTGCAGCAACTACGTTCTCTCCAACGGCGACAACGTGGTTTGGTATTACGTGACAGGCTAGAGGCCTCGACATAGCGCGCCAGACGGGCGGTCCGGACAAACATCCGGGCCGCCCGTTTTTCATGCGAATGGGACTGGGCCGCCGGGTCTCTCGGCAAACAAAAAACCGGTTGGAATGGGAATTCCAACCGGTTATACATTCAAGCAAATAGTGATCGACTACGACCGTGCACCCTCGAGGAAGAAGCGGCGGCTGAAGTAGTTGTACCAGGTGACGAGGAACGTTGCGATGGCCTTCATGGCCTGGTAGCCGATGCTCAAAAACGTGACGCCCACAAACATGTACAGGTCGTTGAGACCCAGACCAATCACCGACAGGATGGTGAAGATCGTGAACTCGCGCTTGCGGCTCATGCCCTCGCGATGGTCGAACACGTACTTCATGCTGAGCCAGTAGTTAACCACGACGGACGTGGTAAACGAGACCGTCGTGCTCATCAAAAAGTCGAGGTGGAACAGCTCGACGAGCGCAATAAGCATGCCCCAGTCGATGCCAAAGGAGATAAGACCTACGACAGCGAACTTGAGGAACTGCTTGGTATGAGGTTGTGCCAGTGCCTTACGCACGTAATCACATCCAATGCGTTGATGAATCGAACAGAGGATACTTTAGAGCTTTTGCAAGGGAAACGTAAGGTCTTTGCCAAGAACTATACGAACTCGCCAAATTTTCAAGAGGTAATCCGCAAACGTTGAAAATTTGCCCGTAAACGAACGATGCCCACGGGCGATACTGTGCTGAGCGCGCATTGTCCGTGGGCATCGTAAGGCTGTAAGGTTGCGAGTTACTTGGTCTCGTCGCCTTCCAGGAAGATCTTTCGGGTCACAAAGTTGTAGACCATGACAAGCGCGGTGGCGCAGATCTTGGCGATATTGGCCTCGAGTCCCAGGCCGGCGTTGAGTGTCAACACGATACCGTCGTTGAGTGCCAGGCCGATCACGGACAGCACGACAAAGATAATGAACTCGCGGCGGCGGCTCATGCCCTCCTTGTGTGCAAACACGTACTTCATGCTGGCGAGGTAGTTAAAGATGAGTGAGATGATGAAGCCGCTGGTGTTGGCGATTAGGATGTTGAGGCCCAGACCGTAGTGGAGCAGATTCATAATGCCAAAGTCGATGACCGTGGCAATGACGCCGACGACGCCAAACTTCATGATCTGCGCAAGGAGCTTTTGCATGGTACCTGCCTTATGGTGGCGCCGGGGCGCCGCGGGGATGACAAACTCAGCAAGTTTAGCCAATCCCCACGGGTGGTGCTAGGCGCGCTCCTCGATAGCACCGTTTCTATATGCATCGAGCAGCTGACGCAGGTCTTGGATCTGGCCGCGGATCTTGGCACCGGAATCGGTGTCGCTCACCATGCGGCGACGGTCTGCTTGGTCAAAACGGTTGGTCTCGCTCTCGATGTCCACGTTGCGTGTGAGTGCCTCGGCAACCGTCGTAAAGGCCCGGTGCGACTTGAGGCGGCAGCCGCGCGAGCTCGAGATGAGCGTATAGCCGGCGATACCCGTCTTGGGATGGTAAGCGCGGCAGAAGCCGCCATCGATGACCAGCAGCTTGCCCTCGGCGCGGATGGGCTGCTCACCCTTGGTGGTTTTAACGGGCGTGTGGCCGTTGATGATGTGGCCGGTCGGTGAACATGCCATGGGCGCGACGCCAAACTCGCGCATGATGTCGTCGCAGACCGAGGGCGACTTGGTAAGCGTAAAGTACGGGTCCATCGGCTCGACCCAGGTGCTCTTATCGGCGATATAGGCGCGCTCAAAGGTACGCACCAGGCGTCCGCTGGCGGGTGAGTTAAAGCCAATCCACAGGTACCACATCCAGTCGAGAGCGTCGCGGTCGCCCACACGCCAGGCGCGGCGGGCGATGTAGTCGCAAAAATCGAGATAATCGCGGCCAGTGTGCCAGGTGCCCAGGCAGTTCATGCTGCTAAAGGTGCCGTCTTCGTTGAGTGGCACGCAGCCATGGAACAGCAGGTTGCCGTTGGCAACCTTGTACATCGAGCCGTGGGAATAGAGGAAATCGATATGGCGATGCAGGTGATCGGCGGTGACAAACTCGGACACGAGCTTGTCGATGATGTGCTGCTCCTGAGACGTGAGCGTATAGGGGTTCGCCGGGTCGACGGTGGGGAAATCGTTGGTCGTGAGCGGCCACACGCTGCCGTCGGCGAGCGTGACCGTGCCGGTGTCGTGTTCGATCTTGTCGAGTAACAGGCGGTCGGTCATATCGAACTCGGGGTGGCGCTGGATAATCTGACCCTCGAGCTTAAAGAGCAGCACGTTGATGGCCTTGATCAGCGGGGTGATGGACTCACCGGCGGTGTAGGTGGCATCGGCAAAGGCGACAAGCTCACGCAGCGAGATGCCGTAGTCGTTCTCCAGGATCTCGTAGTTGTCGTAGCGTAGGTTGTTGCGCAGCACCGTGGCGATGCAGGCGGGCTCACCGGCCGCAGCGCCCATCCACAGCAGGTCGTGGTTGCCCCACTGGATATCGAGTGAATGGTAGGTGAGCAGGCGGTCCATAATCTTGGCCGCGCCGCCGCCGCGGTCGAAGATGTCGCCCACCAGGTGCAGGTGGTCGACGGCCAGGCGCTTGATGAGCGAGGCAAGCGACTCGATAAAGTCGTCGGCGCTGGCGGTCTCCAGAATGGACTCCACGATGCGCTCGTGATAGCGCACGCGATAGTTGTTCTCGTCCGGATGCGTGTGTAGCAGCTCGTCGATGATGTAGGCGTAATCGCGTGGGATGGCCTTACGCACCTTGGAGCGCGTATAGCGGCTCGAAAGCGAGCGGGCGACCATGATGAGCTGGTCAAGCATCGTCTTGTACCAGGTGGGCGAGTCCTCGCGCTGGCTGCGGACCAGCTCGATCTTCTCGCGCGGGTAGTAGATGAGCGTGCACAGCTCGCCCTTCTCGTCAAAGGAGAGCGTTTCGCCAAAGATTTCGTCGACATGCTCGCGCACGACGCCCGAGCAGTTGTTGAGGATGTGCATAAAGGCTTCGTACTCGCCATGCACGTCGCTCATAAAATGCTCAGTGCCTTTGGGCAGGTTGAGGATGGCCGAGAGGTTGATGATCTCGGTAAACGCGGATTGCTCGGCGGGAAACTGTCTCGACAGCAGGCGCAGATACTTGAAGTCTTGCGGATTGCGATCGAATGCGACCATGAAACACCTTCCGATAGGGCTGGTAAAACTGATAAACAGCGTCAAACGTTTATCAGTATGCGCCGCTTTTGTTTCGATTGGGGATGGGCGGCCGAATTGTTAGCCGAACGGTTTGGTAAATCGATTTAGTGGAGGTAGATATGGCGGTTAAGTGGAGACGATAGAGGGTGTTTTCTCAGATATTTATGCGTGGGGTCGGTGGAAACGATGGTGGTAAAGATGTTCGCTATTTTTGGTTCGATTTGGTAAATAGTGGACATATGTACCGTATGTAGGCTCACTGTGCGATAATTTGCGCAGCAATGAGTAAGGAGCCTCATATGAGTGATTTTGTCCTGACCTGTGAATCCGCCGCCGATCGAACTCGGGAGTTCTTTGAATCGCGCAATATCCCTGTCGTGTGTTTTCATTACGAGATCGACGATGTTGTCTATACGGACGATCTGTATCAGTCGATTACGCCGGACGAGTTTTTTGCCCAGATTGCCGCAGGCGCCATGCCCAAGACGTCTCAGGTGAGCGTGGGTGAGTACGAGGAGTTTTGGGAGCCGTTTATTGCCGAGGGTAAAGACGTGCTGCACCTGGCGTTGTCGTCGGGTATTTCGGGCACGTATGGATCGGCCTGCGTTGCGGCGCAGATGCTCGCGGATCGCTATCCCCAGGGCGGCAAGGTGCGTGTCATCGATTCGCTGGCGGCGTCTTCGGGCTTTGGCCTGTTGTTGGAATATGCCGCCGATGTGCGCGATAGCGGGGCTTCACTCGACGAGACGGCTGCCTGGATCGAGGAGCACAAGCTCAACCTGCACCACTGGTTCTTCTCGACCGATCTGTCGAGCTACCTGCGCGGCGGTCGCATTTCGGCCGCGAGCGCGATCATCGGCACGGCGCTTAAGATTTGCCCGCTTATGACGGTCGATTGCGAAGGTAAGCTGTCGCCACGTGAGAAGATTCGCACTAAGAAGCGCGCGATTTCCGAGATGGCTAAGACCATGATGGCACACGTACAGGACGGTGCAGATTATTCGGGTAAGTGCATCATGTCGCAGTCGGCGTGCCGCGAGGATGCTGAGGCGGTCGCGGCACTGATTGAGGAACAGGTTCCGCAGCTTAAAGGCAAGATTGAGATCAATGACATCGGTACTCTGATTGGCTCGCATACCGGACCTGGTACGGTGGCGCTCTTCTTTATGGGCGACAAGCGCGTGGATTAACGTTCGTGGGCTGGCTGACAGTTTTAACCGCTGCGCCTGTCCCTCCTGACATTCGATAACAGCAAGGCCCGTCCCGTTGTTTGTGGGGCGGGCCTTGCTGTTGCGGCTAGCGTTTCTTTCCGCGGAAGAAGAAGCCGTGCAGTGACGGCTTGAGGCCGCGGTTGGCGCGATGCTCCTCGACGCGCTCGTGGATCGAAGCGACGCGCTCGATGACTTCGTCGGGAATCGGCACGTCGGGATTCATGTTCTCGACCTGGCTGACCTCGGCGGCGGCGACCTGGTCGATAATGGGCACATCGTCGCGCGAGATGACAGGTGTGGCGTCTTCCTTCATCTTGCGATAACGCTGCATCATGTCGGTCTGTAGCTGCTGGGCCGAAGGCGGCGTCCAGATGATGGCGTTGGCGCCGGCGGCGATGGTCTCACGGATGCTCTCGGGCGTCTTGCCGCCCGGCGCGATGAGCGGCAGGTTGGGATAGTGCTCGCGCAGTTCACGCAGGACCTGGGGTGTGTTTTTGCCGGCGGCGATGTTGAGAATCTTGGCTCCGGCGCGCACTTTGGCATGCGCATCATCGTCGCAACGTACGACCGTGGCGATGACGGGGATGTCGGCGATGTTGGTGATGTGCTCGACCATCTCGGCAGTGGCGGGGGAGTTGACCACGCAGCCCGCCGCGCCCTGCATCTCGGAGACGGCTGCCATCTGCACGGAGCGCTTGCCGGTGGTGGTGCCACCGCCCACACCTACAAAGACCGGGCACTCGGCGACGGTCAACAGTGCCTGCGTAATGGCCGGCTGCGGCGTGAAGGGGTAAACGGCAAAGACAGCATCGGCATTGGAGTTGCGGATGACAGCCACGTCGGTGGTGTAGATGAGCGACTTGATGCGGCGGCCGAAGAGCGTGAAGCCGCTGGCCTCCTCGATCTCGTCGGGCATGCGAAGGGCAGCCTTGCGCAGACGTCCGTCGATGGGCAGGGGCTCCATGGGGAGCAGTCCGTTGGGGGTCACGGCTACCTGGGGCTCGGTGAACTCGTCTGCGAGCTCGACCTCGGAGAAATCGACCGAGGCGACGATGTCCTCGTGTACCTCGGCGGGCACATCAATGGGAGCTTGGTCGTTTGCCGCGGCAGGCGTGTCGAAGGAGCTGGTGCCGACGAAGGCGTCGACGCGCTCATTTAGATCGTTGAGGGTATCCATGGAGGCTCGATTCTATGTGATGACGGCCGGCGCGATGCAGCCGGAATAGCGAATGCTAAATCGTTTGACGAGTTGATTTTTCCCCGCTGCGCCATCCGTTAGACCGAAGGGCCGGCGAACGTGAAGGAGCTGTGGTGGCGGGGATCGAGGTGCTATCTTGAAAGTCCCGTTTAAAAGAGAGGTGACGCGGTATGGAATTGACAGCAATGTTTGGCTCGATTGGCCTGTGTGTGGGCGCAATCGTTGTCGCCGCGGTCATCTACTTTGTGGTCACGGCCATTAAGGGCAAAAGGGCCGAACGCAAGGAGCGCACGATGCTTAAACAGCATCGCGACCAGCAGGGCAAACGCGCACGGAGATAACTTGTTGAGTTTTGGATCCGTGCGCTAGCTGCGTTTTCGGATCAGGGCAATGTAGAAGCCCTCAAAGTCGCGGCTAGGCGGAATGGTGAGCGTGCCGGGCAGGCCGTTGGCGATGGCCGATACCTGACCGGCGGCAATGGCTTCGGTCAGAGCGTTGGACTCGATGCGCGGCTCCTCACCAGCTTCCTGGGTGCGTCGTGCTTCACTTTCGCTTGGCGTGCCGTCGAGGGGGATGAGCTCGCAGTCCATATGCTTGTCGAGGGCCTCTTGCAGGGCGTCCTCGTTTTCCTGCGGCAAAATCGAACAGGTCGAATAGACGAGCGTGCCGCCCGGTTTGAGGGCACCCATGGCGCGGTCCAGAAGTGCTCGCTGCGAGCGGGCACACTTGCTCAGCAACTGCTCGGTGAGGCCGCGCAGGCTTTTCTCGTTGCCACTGATGACGGTGCCCGTGCCGGTGCAGGGAGCGTCGAGCAGGATGCGGTCAAAGCGGAAGAACTCGTCGAGCTCGCGTGCGTCGATGCGCATGACGGGCACGTTTTTGGCACCTTGGCGGTGGAGGTTGGACTCAAGCTTTTCGGCGCGGGGAATGCTCATCTCGCAGGCCGTGAGGTGTGCCTGGCCCTGGGTGAGGGCGGCGATCTGCGTCGTCTTGCCGCCGGGGGCTGCGCACATGTCCAAGATGTCCTCGCCGGCCTGAGCGCCTAATACCAAAGGCGGCATCATGGACGACAGACTTTGCAAGTAGATCTTGCCGTCGCGGTAGATGTCGAGATCCCACAGATCGGAAACCTGGGCCTCGGGCAGGATAAAGGCGTCTGGGTACCAGGCGACGGGGTTGTGGGCGATGCCGGCGGCACCGAGCGCCGCAGCGATGTCCTCGGCGGTCGCCTTGAGCGTGTTGGCGCGCAGCGTGACCGGGCGTGTGGCCGCGGCGCCGAAGCCCTCGATCATGAGCTCGGCATCGGCGGGCGCATAGGTGCCGGCGACCGTGTCTACCATAAAGCGCGGCAGGTCGGCGGCGGAGTGTTGGGCGGCAAGCTGGTCGGAAAGCTCGGTGGCAGCAAACTGCCTAAGCTTGAGCTCGGGCTTAACCTGCTTTTTCTGCTTACGACGACGCGGCTTGGACATCCGTCTTTCCTTCCACCTAATTGATTATTCTGGGACGGGGATTAAAAAATCATTTAATCCCCGTCCCAGAAAGACTACTTTGCGGCGCCCGGGAATGATTTTTTAATCCCCGTCCCAGAATAATCATTCCCGGGCGCGTTGCGGTTGCCTAGTACTGGCTCTCGTGCTTGCTGAAGAAGTCGAAGCGCGGGGGCAGCGGCTTCACGCGGTGCTCGCCGGGCTTCTCGCCCAGGCTCTCCACGAACTCGTCCGTGGAGGCAAAGATGTTGTCCCAGCTAAAGAAGGCGACCGGGTCAACGTCGAAGTACTCGCAGATGAGCTCGCAGCCGGCCGGCACGATGCCGTGCATGAGCACGGTCGCCACGCGCAGCTCGGTGAAGGCGTCGACGAGGGCCTGCGTCATCGCGGTATTGGCTTGCTCGCCCTCAAGCTTGTTGGCAGCCTTGGAGGCGTCGCTCCAGCGCTTGTTGGCGGCGCGCAGGTAGTCGTCGCACACAGCGAGCGCGCGGTGCGTCTCGAACTTGTACATGGCCTGCTCAAACGCGAGGGCGGCCTGCTCGGCGGCCTCCACCACGGTGGCCGAGGCGGCGCCGGCGGGGATGCAACCGTTGCGATAGGGGCTCTCGTCGCCCTCCTTGACGGCGACGCCGTAGAAGCAGCTGCGGGCCAGGCGGTTGAAGACGCCGGTCAAAAGGGCGCTTTCCTTAAGGGCCGGATCGATGACGCGCTTGTCGTCGCAGGCGTGCACCTCGTTGCCGTCCTTGTCCTTGCTGGTCACGCGGGTGTCGTATGCCTTGGGGCTAAAGCTCACCGGCTTCTCGGACAGGCCGAGCGACAGCCAGTGCGCGCGCATCTGCTCGCAGGTGTAGTGGTTGAGCAGGTCGTCTGCCGGCGGGGGAGGCGTCTGCGAGGACGAGCTTGCCTTTTTGCCCATGTAGAGCAGGTGGTAGCAGGCGCTGACGGTGCTCTGCGTGAGGTTCCAACCCAGGGCCTCCCACATGGCGGTCTGCGCGATGCAATAGAAGTAGATGTTGTCCTGGCCAATGAACTGGTAGATCTGTGCGTCATCCGAGCACCACCAGTCGCGCCAGTCGAGCGAGCTGTGCTGGTAGGTGGGCGCGGGGACCTGCGTGGAATCGGCGGCGGGCTCGCCCATGAGGGCGGCATCCTGGGCGGCGACGCCCTCGGTCACGCCGGCGGCCTTGGCATCGCGTGCGAGCACGGTGCGCGTATAGCTGATGGGAGCCCACAGGCTCTCGGGCCAGCACCAGCAGGTGACGTCGGAGACGCCATCGACCTCGGGCACCGGAACGCCCCAGTCGATGTTGCCGGTGATGCGGAAGGGTACGAGCGCCTTGCCGCTGCGGAAGCGCACGCCGCCGTTGGCGAGCACCGCGTGGGCATCGTCGCGCTCCTTCCAGCTGGGGAAGGTGACGGTAAAGCTGCTCTTGTTGCCCTCGGGCTCCAGGACGGTGTGCTCGGGAAGCTGATCCTCGACGGCATCGAAGGCCTCGCGGAACTTGTTCTGGATGTAGAGCTGAGCCGGCAGCAGCCACTCCTCCATGGTCTTGGAGACCACGGAGCGAACCTGCGGGTTCTGGGCGAGCTTGGCGGTATAGGTTTTCATAAAGTCGAGGTAGGCCGGCAGGTCAAAGTAGAGGTTGTCGACCGGGCGCAGCTCGGGCACCTCGCCGGTGAGCTGGCTCTTGGGCGCGATGAGCTCCTCGGGCTCAAACTGGTGACCCAGGTCGCACTCGTCGGCGTAGGCTTTCTCGGACTTGCAGCCCTGGATGGGGCAGCGGCCGATCACCTGGCGGCCGTTGAGGAACGTGCCGGCCTTGGCGTCGTAGAACTGCAGCGTGGAGCGCTTGGAGATGGTGCCCTGCTCGTGCAGGCGCTCGATAATCTCGGCGGTCACCTCGTTGTGAATCTGGGTCGCCGGCTCAAGGCCCGAGCCGCCGTAGATGTCGCAGCTGATGTTGTAGTTGTTGAGGGTCGCGGCCTGGCGGGAGTGATTGGACTCGACATACTCGCTAATGGACTTGTCGTAGCCCTCGTTCTCCTTGAGCTTGCGGTAGCTCTCCATGATGGGCGAGCCGTAGCAGTCAGTGCCCGAGGTGAAGATGACGTTCTCGCGGCCCAGACGGTCGCGCAGGAAGCGGGCGAAGAAGTCGGCCGGGACAAAGACGCCGCCGACGTGGCCAAAGTGAAGGCCCTTGTTGCCGTAGGGCTCGCCGGCGGTAACGATGGCGCGGCGAGGCCAGCTGGGACGGTCGTTCATGGAGTATTTGGATGCCATGGGACTCCTTCGCATATGGTGAGAGCGCAGCCGGGCGTGGGGCTCGGCGGTGCGGTGGTCAATTCGTGCATATCGTTCGACATTATCGCACATGCGGACGGGTACGTGGCAGGGGCGCTATCCTAAGATGCTATGAATGAGATTTCCAACATACATGCGTTTGAAGACGAGGATTTTCTGCACGCTTGCTTTGTGTGGGGGATGGCCGTGCTTGTGGTGTTTGCCGTGTGCCTGGTGCCGGTGTTTATGCTGCTGGGCGGACCCGCGGACCTGGATGTGGCTGACGCGGGCGGCTGGATGGCCGTCTTGGGCTGGATGGTCGGCTTGACTGCGGTTTCGGCGGCTTCATTTGCCGTGCACGAGCTGGTGCACGGTGTGTTTTTTAAGCTGCTGGCGCCTGCGGGCGCGAAGGTGACCTTTGGGGCGAATCGCGAGACGGCGATGATCTATGCCTGCGCCGAAAGCGTTGTGTATTCGCGCCGGCGGTACATGGCGGTTTGCCTGGCGCCGACGGTTGTTGCGACGGCGGCGTTTGCCCTGGGATTTGCGTTCTCGGGCTATCCGCTGCTGTGCTACCTGGCGGCCGGCTTGCATTTGTCGGGTTGTGTGGGCGATTGGTATTACGTGCGGACCATTTTGCGCGACCGCCGCATTGTCGCCTGCGAGGATACGTCCTTTGGCGTGCGCTTTTTTGGGTGAGGAGATGTCGATGAAGTCGTTGTTGCTGCATGCGTGCTGTGCACCATGCTCGCTTGAGCCGGTTCGTCTGCTGCGCGAGGAGGGGTTTGAGCCCACGATTTGCTGGACCAACCCTAATATTCAACCGCGCGATGAATGGCAGCGCCGCTTGGACGAGCTGCGCCGGTGGTGTGCCGATGGCGACATCGAGCTCATCGAGGCAGGGGAGAACCGCGATCGCTGGGAGACCGGCGTGGCGCCGCTGGGTGCCGATCGGCCTCGTCGCTGTCGCGCGTGCTATGCCCTGCGCTTGGCCGAGGCGTGCCGCGTGGCCCAGGAGCGCGGGTTTGAGTTTGTGGGCACGACGCTCGCCGTCTCGCCGTATCAGTTGTTCGAAACCTGCAATGATGTGTTGGAGCGTCTGGCTGCCGCCCGCGGTCTCACTCCGGTGATTCGCGATTTTCGTCCGTATTACCCCGAGGCGACACGCCGTTCGCGCGAGCTGGGCATGTATCGGCAGAACTACTGTGGTTGCCGCTTCTCGGCTGCCGAGGCGGCCATGGACCGCGCCCGCATCCGCGACGAGCGCAAAGCGTCCAAAAAGTAGTTCATTTTGGGCTGGGGCTTTGAGCTGTCTGTGCGGTACGGTCGTTTTTGGGAAAGTCGATTTAATTAAGCGTGTGATCGTGGCTCGCTTGATACCAAACGACGACTCCTATGATTCTAATCCTCCGTTTGTTAAACATCAGATCCGGACTTGCTGTTGCATATGAATGGGACGACAGCACAATCATGTCGTTTCCTTCTGCAAATCGCCTAATTACCGGTGTTTTACCGTCTGCGAGCGCCAATACAGCACAGCCGTTCCAAGGCTTTGCGGTGGTATCGACAAGTAGTAAGCTGCCGGGAGGGTAAATGCGGGACATTTCGTCACCTTTGATTTTAACGAAAGCGCTATGTGGGTGACGCTTGGCTACGTCTACAGGCGCGCAAGCATTTTGTTGGCTGTGCGTGATGCGGCGCTTTTGCGATTCGATATCGATGACGGGAAATGCGCCCTCCATTTCGTGGATAGCAGGGTCTTCGTCGGTGACGATTCTTTTATTTGCGAGCTTTACGGCCAAACCGTTTTCCTCGCCAACAAGTTCATCGCGGGTGCAACCGAAGAGCGCTTGTAACTTTTCAATATGGCGCTCACGGGGGGCATACCGACTTTTTTCCCAACGACAAACGGTCTCTTTAGATACCCCCAACATCTCTGCAAGTTGCGCCTGACCAAGATGCTCCATGGTGCGGAGTTTACGAATATTTGCCCCGAAGCCCATGGCTATAGATCCTCTCGCCACAGAGGGAGGCATAGACAGTTTGTGCCACCATAGCCTTTGGTGAGCTCGTCAATGGATAACGGGAATAATTCCATTCCTGCTTTCTCAAGCGCTTCGTTGGTCCAAACGTTTTCTTCATATACGCATAGTTTTCCTGGCGAGAGCGCAAGGATAGACGTTGCGTTGTTCCGGCGCTCTCTTTCGTAGGCGGTTTGATTCCCGCCTCCGCAGTCAATTACTTTTATTGGTTCGCAACAGGCTGCAGAGAGTATTTCCGGAATCGTGCGATCGATAGGAGTGATCGTAAGGCCCTTTCCGGATCGTTTTAGTTGAATGCTGTATGCATCAACGGCATTGCATATCTCACGATCGATGAGGAACGCGTCGTGATCAATTCTACTTATGAACGTATCGAGGTGGATACGCAGCCCGTCAGAGGGGACTCGAATCGCAATTAGCTCGGTAGTCTGGAATTTATTTGAGGTCAGGAGCTCTTTGGCAAGTGACTCGACGGCGGCGGGTTCAGTTCGGTCAGAGATTCCAACTAATAATGTCTTAGCACTGATAACAAGAATGTCTCCGCCTTCGATATGGTAACTACTCCTGTTCAAATCACATACCGGGGTTTCTCCCATGATCTTGTGGTGGGTGAATATCTGCCGGTATAAGGCGACCTCACGATCACGCTCAGGCCAATACATATGATTTAGGATGATGCCGTCTCCGACTACCACAGCAGGATCACGAGTGAAAAAAAGCGTGTTGAGGGGATTGACCAAGAGCGAGGCGGGGTCAAATTGCTCGTGCACGAGCGTCCGTAGTGTTTCCGACTGGTTTGAACATAGCTCAGTGTCTCCAAAGCGAATGCCGTTAAGTACTATATTCACCAATTCCTGGGTGTTCTTAGCGTTCTCAAACAGCTGGGTTATTGTCTCGAGGAACTCTCTGCCTGTTGCCCCACTGCAACGGAGGTAGTCATCAATAAAACATTTAAGTGATTGGGGCTCAGTTTCAAGTGAGTCTTCGAGAAGGTCCCTAATTTCAATGGTTTCTACGCCATGCTTCTCAAGCAATTGAACCATGGAATCGTGCTCATATATTGCTTTGTCGAGGTCAAAACGACCGCTCCATTTTCGCAGGGAGAAAACTTGGCTGAAGTCGGCATCAGGGTAGTTTTGTGTTTCAGTTCCTGGTCGATGGACAAGTACGGCTTTTAAATGACCGATTTCATTTGTTATGTGTACGCCTTGCATGTCTGTCTCCTGTCCTGCTGGTTTTTATATAAGGCTAAGGCAGGTTCCTTGTTGTGTTGCGGAAAAGTTAAAAGACGTATGTAATTGATAAATAACATCAATTTTAAATATCAGATTGATTAATAACGTCACTTTAGCTGCCGTTCATAGGTGAAAAGCGACACGATGGCGATGGTTGGCCGACCACCGCTGAGCAACCTCATACATTTATGGTGCCAGCTGGATAGATGGGAAAAGGAATGAAGGAGGAGATATGGCAGCGGAAAGTTCGAAAGGCATCAAGCAGTTCAAGGTCCCGCACGTATATGCGATCATCTTTGCACTTATGGTCATCTTCGCTGTTCTCACGTGGATTGTTCCCTCTGGGTCCTATCAGCGTCAGGAGGTGAACGGTCGTGAAGTCACTGTCGCAGGTACGTATGAGCAGAGTGAAAAGACATATATTGACGAGGAAACCGGGGATGAAGTAGATCTCAGACAAGGCGTCTTCGATGTTCTTCAGGCTCCAACGCGCGGTATACAAGAGGCAATTGAGGTCGTTGCATTCATCTTGATTGTGGGCGGTTCGTTTCAGGTTATTACTAAAACGGGCGCTATCACGAGCGGAATGGGTCGTGTCGTTCGCCGCTTTAAGAACAAAGACATTCTAATTATTCCTATTGCGATGGTTCTCTTTGCATTGGGCGGAACGAGCTTTGGCATGGCGGAAGAAACTCTCCCGTTCTTTGCGATCTTCATGCCAATTATGATGGCTATGGGCTTCGACTCGATGACGGCGTTCATGGTCGTGTTCGTTGGAGCGCGCACGGGTTACATCGCCTCAACGATTAATCCGTTTAATGTTCTCATTGCGCAAGGTATTCTTGGTATTCAGGGCAACCCCCAGCTGTGGCTGCGTATGATTGCCTGGGTTGTTTTGACTGCCGTTGCAATTACTTGGGTTGTCCTCTATGCACGAAGGGTAAAGAAGAACCCTGAGTCATCGATCACATTTGAGGATGATATCGCCAAGAAAGTCGAGTTCGCTGCCGATGAATCTGCCCTTGACGCGGAATTTACGGGTCGTCAAAAAGGCGTGCTTGCGGTATTTATCGCTGGTATGTGCCTTATCATCTGGGGACTTGTGACCCAGGGCTGGTATATGAACGAGATTTCTGCGGTCTTTTTGGCCATGGGCCTGTTGGCTGGTGTTATTGCGGGCTTTAGTCAGGACGTCATCGCTCAGGAATTTGTTGCGGGTATCGCTGACTTTGCTTTCTCGGCAATTGTCGTTGGACTTGCGCGTGGCATCCTTGTCATTGCCTCTGACGGCATGATCATCGATACCATCCTCAATGCGCTCGCCACTGGTCTGGGCGGCATCCCGGCGGTTCTCTTTACTACGCTTCTTTATGCGGTTGAGAACCTCCTGGCGATTCTGGTTCCCAGCTCATCTGGCCTTGCAGCACTGACCGCTCCCATTTTTGGACCTTTGACCGAACTCATGGGCCTTAATCCCGAGGCCGCCGTGTGGGCTCTCTCCATGGGTAGCGCGACGATGTCTTTGATCTGTCCTACTAGCGCCATTCTTGTAGCGGGTTTGGGCGTGTGCAAGATCAAGCTTGGCCAGTGGTGGAAGACCGTTTGGAAATTCTTCTTGGTCGTGTCGCTCATCAATATCGTATTCGTAGCAATCTCGGGACTTATTGCCCTGTAGGTTTCATGGCTGAAATGGAGTAACAGGAATGTCTAAAGGACTGAATGTACACAGCGAGATTGGTAAGCTCAAGAAAGTTGTGCTTCACCGCCCCGGTCGTGACCTTGTGAACGTAAAGGCAGAAGAGTTCGATGATGTCTGGATTCACGACTGTTTCTATCTTGATGTGGCTCAAAAGGAGCATGATGCCTTTGCGGATCTTCTGAGGAGCGAAGGTGTTGAGGTTCTCTATATGGAGAAACTCGTTGCTGAAGCGCTGGATGCATGCCCCTCGGCTCGCGCTGAGTTTACCGATACATTTATGGCTGAGAGCGGGATTGTCAATCCTATGCTTGAGCAGGCTGTTCGTGAAAAGCTCGACGCTATTTCAGATTCGTATCAGTTTGTACTTGAGGCTATGGGGGGGTATCGTTATCGTGACCTTGAGCTGCCTCGCGTTTCGACTACGCTTAGTATGATGGATAATGAGGATGCGAAGCCCGATGATTTGGTGTTGAAGCCTCTTCCGAGTTCATATTTCTCTCGCGATCCTCTTGCTTCCGTGGGCAAAGGCGTTCTGCTTCACCATATGTATTGGAAACAGCGAGATCGTGAAGTGCCCTTCTACGAAGCGATTTTCAAATACCATCCCGATTATGCAGGGACTCCGATTTGGTACGACCATAAGAATCCCTGGCATATCGAGGGCGGTGATGTGCTTAACATTAACGCTCATACCTTGGCTATTGGAATTAGCCAGCGAACTGAGGCGGCTGCGATTGAGGAGCTTGCAAAGAATTTGTTCTGGGGATCTGGGAATTCTGAGATCGATACCGTTTACGCTATTAAAATCCCCAACGGCTATGCTTACATGCATCTTGACACCGTTTGCACCATGGTGGATTTCGATAAGTTCACAGTTTATCCCGGTATTTTTGAGACCCTTCGTGTTTATCGTCTGACTCGTGGTGACTCTGAGGGAATGGTCGCTGTTCAAGAGATTGATGACACGCTTGAACATATTCTTGAAATGGCTACTGGCGTGGAGAAGGTGCAGCTTATTGAGTGCGGTGCCGGCGATATGGTTGAGGCATCTCGCGAGCAGTGGAACGACGGGTCGAACACTCTTGCCGTTGCTCCTGGTAAAGTCTGTGTTTACGAGCGCAATGTTGTCACAAATGATGAGCTCTACAAGAACGGTTTGGAACTTTTGGTCGTTCCCTCCGAGGAACTGTCCCGCGGTCGTGGTGGCCCGCGCTGCATGAGCATGCCCTTCTGGCGCGAAGATATTTAGTTGCAAATCCACTGTGATGGGAGATGGCGAATATGGGTGTTAATATCGCTGGGCGCAGTTTTCTGAAGCTGCTTGATTACACGACGGAAGAGATTGAGTATCTGCTTGAGCTTTCTGCTAACTTCAAAAGCATGAAGCGTGCCGGTGTTCCGCATAAATACCTTGAAGGCAAGAATATTGTTTTGCTATTTGAGAAGACTTCCACGCGTACTCGCTGCGCCTTCGAAGTTGGTGCACTTGACCTTGGCATGGGTGTAACTTATTTGGATCCGGGCTCGTCTCAGATGGGCAAAAAGGAGTCGATTGAGGACACGGCTCGCGTCCTTGGCCGCATGTATGACGGAATTGAATACCGCGGCTTTGAACAGGCGAAGGTTGAGGAGCTTGCTGCAAAAGCTGGGGTTCCCGTTTGGAATGGGCTGACTACTGAATTTCACCCGACTCAAGTGCTTGCCGATATTCTGACCATGCGTGAAGAGTTTGGAGAGATTAAGGGCAGGAAACTTACATTTTTTGGTAAGGCGGCCGGAAACGTCGCTGATTCGCTCATGGTCATTTGCGCTAAGCTCGGCATTAACTACTGTTCTTGCGGCCCAATCGGGGGAAATTCGGAGGGGGCTACATCCTATGATCCTGAACTCCTTGCAGAATGTAGTCGTATTGCGGCCGAGCATGGATCGACGATTACCATTGCAGAGGATATTGAGGAAGGCGCTCGTGATGCCGATGTAATTTACACGGATGTTTGGGTTGGCATGGGTCAGCCCGCAGAGCTGTGGGAAAGCCGCATTAAGCTCATGTCGCCGTATCGTGTGACCGCTGAGGTGATGTCTATGGCAAAGCCCGAGGCGATTTTCCTCCACTGCCTTCCGAGCTTCCACGATACTAATACTACTGTTGGTGCCGAAATTGCTGAGAAGTTTGGAGTTACCGAAATGGAAGTCACGGACGAGGTTTTTGAGTCCGATAAGTCTCGTGTTTTCCAAGAAGCGGAGAATCGCATGCATACGATTAAGGCGGTGATGTACGCAACGCTTAAGTAGCGGGGCGTTGAGAAAACAGTCGCAAATCTGTTTCCATACTATATTTCTCTCAACAAGCTGATAGGATACAGGGGAGAATGATGCGCGCGTCAGTCGATTTTTTCGACTGACGCGCTTTGTGAAAGAGGCAAAGATGCGTACCGATGATTTTGACTACAACCTTCCCGAGGAACTGATTGCCCAAGCTCCTGCCGAGCCGCGCGACTCCTGCCGCCTGCTGGTGGTTGATCGCGAGGGCTCCCAGGCGGGAACGCCGCTGGAGCACGGCGGTACCGTTGAGCACCGCATCTTCCGCGACATCATCGACTATATCGAGCCGGGCGACGTGCTCGTCATCAACAAGACGCGCGTGATGCCGGCCCGCCTGATCGGTCGCAAGGCCGGCTCGGGCGGCGTGGTCGAGACGCTGCTGCTCAAGCGCCGCGAGGATGTGGATCCGCTGGGCCATGTCTGGGAGTGCCTGGTCAAGCCGGGTAAGCGCCTGAAGCCCGGTGCTCAGATTGAGTATCGTGCGGGCGGCGCCCATGCGCCCGAGGGCGCGCCCGTGGTGCTGACGGCCGAGGTCGTCGACTTTGTTACCGATAGCCGCGGTGGCCGTCTGGTGCGCTTTGAGCCGGCCGGTTGCAATGCCGCCGGCGACCCGCGCACGCTCGACGAGGCCATCCACGCTGCCGGCCACGTGCCGCTGCCGCCCTACATTACCGATTACGAGGGCGATCCCGAGAAGTACCAGACCGTCTACGCCATGAAGGAGGAGCACTCGGCTGCCGCTCCTACGGCGGGTCTGCACTTTACTCCCGAGCTCATGGCCGCTATCGAGGCCAAGGGCGCGAAGTTTGCCGCCGTCGAGCTCGAGGTGGGTATCGATACCTTCCGTCTGGTGGAGGAGGACGACCCTACACAGCACGTGATGCACACCGAGCGCTACCACGTGTCGCAGGAGGTTGTCGACGCTGTGCATAAGGCGAAGGCCGAGGGCCATCGTGTGATCGCCGTCGGCACTACCGCAGTGCGCTCGCTCGAGAGCGCGTTTGACGCGGACGCGCCGGTGTCCGATCCGGCTGTGACGGCGCGCTATTTTGAGGGCCGCGAGGACGGGGCCGACACGCTCGGCCGCGGCGACATCGTGGTGCGCGAGAACGCGACAACGCAGCTCTACCTTATGCCCGGCTCGACCTATCACGTGGTCGACGCGTTGATCACGAACTTCCACGTGCCTCGCTCTACACTCATGATGCTTGTGAGCGCGCTTGCCACCCGCGACCAGATCATGGATGCCTACGCTGCCGCCATCGAGGAGCGCTACCGCTTCTTCAGCTTTGGCGACGCCATGCTCATCTTGTAGGTTACGGCGTTTTACAAACGCCGTAACCGGTCGACGCTGCGCGGGCCGCATTTGGACAATCTGACGTTCAACTTCAAGGGCGCGACCAGAAGGTCAGCGCCCTTTCGTTTCACGTCACCTTGTCTCAAATGCGACCCGCTCGCTGACTCTGCCATTACATCGGTGTTGCCGTGGTTGTTGAGTAGTCATTGGGCACTTGGCACTTGGGGACGTTCCTTTTGTGCCGGCACCTGGGGACACTCCTTATGTCAAGAGATTGGTGCAAGAGGGATAGATTACCTTGCATCAATCTAATAAGTTGCGGTGAGATAGTTCTTGAATTGGCTTTTTGAGGGCTAAACAGGAACTATCTCACCGCAACTGCGTTGAGCGTTTTTTGGCAGCTGGTTTACTTGCTCGCGAAGAGCCAGACCAGGATGATCACCAGGATTGCGGCGACGATGCAGACGATGGCGCCGGTGAATTTGATGCGTGAGTCGCGGGTACGCTCGCGCACCGCGTCCTCGGTGGCTTCGAGCTGGGTAACCTCTCGCTCGGTCTCGGCGTGTTCGGCTTTGTCTCGGGCCAAGGATCCTGCAAGCGACTCAGTGATCTCTGGGTGGTCGTGTACCTCGGTCGCCTGCTCGATGATCGACTGTGCATGTGCGGCATCTGCTTGGGCGTTGGCGATGGTCTGCTCCTGGTCCCGGCGTGCCTTGTCCTCGGCAGTGATCTTCTCGCGCAGTTCGCGCTGACGAGTCGCGGCGGCGGTTTTTGCGGTCTGCAGCTCGTCGCGCGCGGCATCGGCCTCTGCCGTCACGGCCTGATGGGCTCGCTTGGCGTCGGCGATGGGGGCCTGCGCCTGTTCGACGGCCTGCTCGGCTGCGGCAAGCGAGTGCTCAAGGTCGGCGGTGATGCGCGGGACATCTTCTTCGGCTTTTCGCAGGGCATCTGCCGTGTCGGAGATCTGCATCGAGAGCTCGCTGGTGCGCACCGTATAGTTGGCGGGATTTGCCGAGGGATTGCGTTGCAGCTCGGCATACTCATGGCGCAGCGTCTCGAGCTGGGCGCGCGTGGCGTCGACGGTTTGTTGTGCGGCCGCAATGCCGGCGTCTCGCTCGGCCTTCACCTTGTCGCGGATGCGCTTGGAATCCTCAAGACGTCGAACGAGGCGGTTGCCGGTCTCGCGAGAGCTCGCCTCGCGGGCCTCCACGGCGTCGAGCGCGGCCTTCAGGCGGAGCTCAGTCGCGTCATCCTCTGTCTTCATTTGTTCGAGCTGACCCTTGAGCTCTGCTACTTTGGAAGCATGGACATCGCGATCGATTTCGGCTGCCGCAGCGGTCTTTTGCGCCGTGGCGATCGCCTGGCGCTGGTCGGCGACGATCTGGTCGTAGCGGCCTGCGATATCCTGGCGCGTCTCGAGTTCCTCGGCCTGATCGGCAATGCGCTGCTCAAGTTCGGCCAGGTGGGCGCGGGCATCGGCAAGTGCCTTTTTCGCGGCGTTCATCTCGCGCATGGCCGAGGCGCCCTGGGCGATAAAGGTGCCCACGGCGTTCGCAGTGTTCGAGACAGCGGTCCCCAGATCGCGGCTCGCGGCGGGGGAGTGCGGGGCGGTCGGGCGAGCGGTGTCGGCAGCGTCCGCATCGGCAACCTGCGGCGCGGCGATATTGCCGGTACCGCCCTCGACCACAGAAAAGCCTGCTGCGTGCGGATCGACCGCATCGGCGCCAATCGTGGGGTGCTCGAGCTGCAGAAACGAGGGCATGGTGCTGCCCTGGTCGGCAACCGGAGTCTCGCCGGGCACAAAGGTCGAGGCCGCCACGGCGGCCTCCTCTTCCTCGGCATCAATATCGGCATCGGCGACGGCGTTTTTCATCGCTTTGACAGCATCCATCATGGAGTCCATGACGGCATCGAGCTCTTCTTCCGAAGACACCTCGATGGGGCCCGCTGCTTGCGGGGCGTCGTCCTGTACAGGGGCGTCGTCCTGAGCGGGCGCATCGTCGTTTTGCTCATCGGCGTTTTCTGTTTCGGGGGTTTCCGCCGTAGCGCTTTCGTTCAAGATGGGGTCGTCGATGTCGATACCATCGCAGGTCACAGCGTCAGTATCTGCGGTGACGTCTGCGGAATCATCAATATGCTGTTGAGTCTGGGGGTCCAGCTCGTCTGTCATAGGCATGTGCTCCTCATCGTTGTTTGTCACCCTATGATAAAGTCTCGCGCCGACATCCCGCGCGCCGCAGCAAAGTTTCAAAACGTGTTCGATGGCTCGATCTGATAGCAATAACTCGATCGCTTTATTCAGTTTGTACTTGACAATCCCTTCGCCGAACGACGTGGTGCCGTTCGCCTGCCATGGGTTTTATTTTTCACTTGAAGAAGCTAAAGTTGCATTTCAGCTTTTGGCGCGTGAAGTTGGATGCGCGCAGTCGGCGGGCGTGCCCGTCGCGATTTGAAAGGACTTTGTATGGGACTTTTCACTGGTAAGACCGTGATCGTCACCGGCGGCGGCAAGGCCACGCTTAAGGACGGTTCCGCTGGCTCCATCGGCTACGGCATCGATATCGCATTTGCCAAGGAGGGCGCGAACCTCGTCATCACCGGCCGCAACGTCGCCAAGCTCGAGGCCGCCAAGGAGTCTCTCGAGGCCGAGTACGGCGTCAAGGTTCTGCCTGTTCAGGCCGATGTCTCGGCTGGTCAGGACAACGAGGCCGTCGTCCAGAACGTCATCGACAAGGCCATTGAGGAGTTCGGCCGCATCGACGCCGTCGTCAACAATGCTCAGGCCAGCGCCTCGGGCGTGACCATCGCCGATCACACCATGGATCAGTTCAACCTGGCCATTTACTCTGGCCTGTATGCCACCTACCTGTACATGCAGAAGGCCTATCCGCACCTGAAGGAGACCAAGGGCTCCGTGGTCAACTTCGCTTCGGGCGCCGGCCTGTTTGGCAATTATGGCCAGTGCAGCTATGCCGCCGCCAAGGAGGGCATCCGCGGCCTGACCCGCGTTGCCGCCAACGAGTGGGGCAAGGACGGCATCAACGTCAACATCGTGTGCCCGCTTGCTTGGACCGCTGCGCTCGAGAACTTCCAGGATGCCTATCCCGAGGCGTTCAAGGCCAACGTCCACATGCCGCCGGCGGGTCACTACGGCGACGTCGAGAAGGAGATCGGCCGCGTTGTCGTTCAGCTCTGCGGTCCCGACTTTAAGTACATGAACGGCGAGACCGTCACCCTCGAGGGTGGCATGGGCCAGCGGCCTTAGGGGTTACGCGGTTTTACCAAACCGCGTAACGGCTCGACGCTGCGCGGGCCGCATTTGGACAATCTGACGTTCAACTTCAAGGGCGCGACCAGAAGGTCAGCGCCCTTTCGTTTCACGTCACCTTGTCTCAAATGCGGCCCGCTCGCTGACTTATGCTCAACCTGTGGCGCCATTTTGCCTGAAGGCACCTTGCTCGCTCTGGCGGGCTTTCGCTCATATGACCCAATCCGCTGTCAAGAGCCACAATGGCCCCGCCGACCGCTTGCAATCGGTCGGCGGGGCCTGCCGTTGAACCCGTCCCGGTCCGCCCCCGGCATGTCGTCGACGCCTTCGG